>JBILPN010000391.1:0-4140 GCA_044373865.1 Luteolibacter sp.
CACCTGCTAAGTCCTTGATGCCCAATTGTTGCAGCCATCCGCCGCCCCACACCCAATGAGTCACTGGCGAGTAAACCAGCAGCAGCCAGAACGCGCTGAAGAGCAGGATGGCGCTAAATTTCATGCGCTCGACGAAGGCCCCCACATACAAACAGGGCGTGATGATCGCGAAGGTCATTTGAAACATCACAAACAAGCTTTCGGGCAGCGTCGTGCCGGGCATCACCGAGTCCGGGGTGATTCCCTTGAGAAATGCCGCATCTAAATTGCCGATCCATCCGCCGCTGCCCTTGAACGCAAGGCTGTAGCCGCAGGCGACCCAGAGCAGCGAGGCGAGACACGCGATGCCGCCGCACTGGGCCATCACTGAAAGCACATTTCGTCCGCGGACCAAGCCACCGTAAAACAGTGCGAGGCCGGGCATGGTCATGAACAAGACGAGCGCCGTGGCGGTTAAAATCCAGGCCGTGTTGCCAGAATCCACCGTGGGTGCAATTTCCTGGGCATGAAGAGCGGCCGTTCCCAAGGCCGTGAGCCCGAGAACCAAACGGCTTGTTTTGAATGAGTTAAGGTAATGCATGGGCGTGCAGTGGAGCAGTTTTCATTCCTAAGATGAGCGAAATTCATACTTTTGTGGTTTTTCATGAATTCCGAAGCTAGCCAGCTGAGACGAGCGAGGTGACCCGAGATGGGGATGGCGTGAGAATAGAGTTTCAGGAACCAATGAATCCGCTTCCCCGAGCGGTCCGGATCGTGCTTGGGTGGGTGCACGCATGACAGACTTAGCTGCCCACCCCACCCGTGAACAACTGCGCCTTGAGGGATTCGATCTCATTGACGAGCGCCTTCGTTACTTGCTTGGTTGTTTGGAAGAAGCCTTGCGCAGCACGGGCGAGACCGAGTTGCTGCCATTTCTGCCATGGTCTGGGAGTCAGCCGGAAGCCGGTAATGCGCCGGAAGGACTGCCGCAGTTGTATTCGATCGGCTTCCAATTGCTCAACATGGTTGAGGAGCGAGTGGCTGCGGAAATCCGCCGTGAGCGCGAAAAAGCCTTGGGAGCGGAGAGCATCCGCGGGCTGTGGCCACAAGCCTTGCGTGACTTGCGCGGCATGGGATTGAGTCCTGAGCAGATTTTAGAAGTTCTTCATGATGTGCAAGTTGAGCCAGTTTTGACGGCGCACCCCACCGAGGCCAAGCGCTCCAGCGTGCGCGAGCGGCACCGCGCCTTGTATGAAGAGATGGTGCGCAACGAATTTCCAAAATACACCGAGCGCGAGCGTCGGCGGATCCGTGAGCGCGTGGTCACGACCTTGGAAACCCTCTGGCGCACGGCGGAAATCCACTTCGTCCGGCCGGATATTTCCAGTGAGTTGCGCAATGCCACCCATTACTTGCGTGACCTATTCCCAGCGGCGATCAACCGGCTGGACCTGCATTTCACTGAGGCTTGGCGCGATGCCGAGTTGCCCTTGGATTTGCTGCGATCGGCAGGGAACATCCCGCGTTTGAAGTTTGGCACTTGGATTGGTGGCGACCGCGACGGGCACCCCTTGGTGACGCCGGAAGTGACTGCCAAGACCTTGGAGACCTTGAGGAATTCCGCGTTCGAGTTGCTGCGGCGCGAGTTGCATGCGCTCGCCTCGCAGCTCACCCTGTCCCGGCACCTCACCCCGGTTCCGCCGGAATTGCAGAGCCGGATTGACCAACTGGCCGGGCTGGTCACTGCGGGAGGAAGCGGAGTGCGGAAAATTTTGGAGCGTCATGCCGAAGAGCCATGGCACCAAATGGCCGAGCTCATGGCGCTGCGCCTGCACGAGCAAGCGCGTGGGATGCAGGGCTATCGGAATCCAGCCTGCCTTGAGGACGACCTCAACCTGCTCTCGCGGACGCTCGCGGGAGCCGGATGCCACATGCTGGAGGAGGCAGCCATCCGGCCGCTGCGCCACAAATTGCAGATGTTTGGCTTCCATTTGGCCACCCTCGACATCCGCCAAAACTCGGAATTTCATGATCGCGCCATCAGCCGCCTGCTGAGTGCCGCAGGCGTGGTGGACGGAGAAAACTACGCGGCGTGGCCAGAGGCGCAGCGTGTCGAGTTCCTCAACCGCGAGCTCCAGTCCACCCGTCCATTTCTTCACAACGACCTCCGCGTGGCGGCGGCGACGGACGATGTTCTGGACAGCTACCGCGTGCTCGTCCAGCACCGCCAGCAATGGGGCGGTGCAGGATTGGGCGCGCTGATTGTCTCCATGACGCGGCAGCTTTCCGACTTGTTGGGAGTTTACTTGCTGGCTCGCGAGGCCGGCTTGATGGAGCTCACGGCGGAAGGTTTGGTCTGCCCGATGCAGGTCGTCCCGCTGTTTGAAACCATGGGTGACCTCGATCGATCCCCAGGGATTTTAGAGGCCTTCCTCCAGCACCCGCTCACGCGCCGCTCGCTTGCCGCGCGCTTGGGCGAGGATGCGAGCGCCAGCCAGCAGGTGATGCTGGGATACTCCGACTCCAACAAAGATTGCGGGATTTTGGCGGCACAGTTCGCGTTGCAGCGTGCGCAAACCGCGCTCACGCGCGTGGGGGCGGATTGCCAGGTCAAACTCTGTTTTTTCCACGGTCGTGGCGGCACCATTTCCCGAGGTGCCGGGCCGACGCATTGGTTCATGGCCGCCCTCCCGCATGGTGCGATGAGCGGGGACTTCCGCATGACCGAGCAGGGTGAAACCATTGCGCAAAAATATGCAAATTTGGCGAATGCCACCTTCAATCTCGAGCTCCTGCTGGCAGGGGCGGCGGTGACAACTGCCCGCCACCGCCATCAAGCCCCGGTCGAGGACCCCTGCGAGGCCTTCATGATCCAGCTCGGAGAGAGCAGCCAAGCCGCTTACCAAAGCCTGCTCAAGGCGGACGGCTTCATCGAGTTCTACCGCCAAACCACCCCGATTGATGCCTTGGAAAACTCGCGCATTGGTTCCCGTCCGGCGCGGCGCACCGGCAAGAAAGGGTTTTCGATTGGCGATTTGCGGGCGATTCCATGGGTTTTTTCGTGGACACAAGCGCGTTACTACCTGCCCGGTTGGTTCGGGGTTGGGTCCGCCTTGGAGCTCCTCAAGACCGAGGATCCCGCCGGATTCGCCAAGTTCAAGGCGGCGCTGCCACACTCCACCTTCTTGAGTTATGTTCTGACCAACGTCGAAACCAACCTTGCCTCGGCCAACTTGGATTTGATGCGAGACTATGCAGAACTCGTTGAGGATGAGGCCTTGCGTGAGCGGCTTCTCGGTCGCATCTGCGGTGAGTTCGAGCGCACCCGACAGCTGTTGGCCGAGTTATTCGATGGTGAGATGAGGCAGCGGCGGCCGCGCATGGCCAAGACCTTGGAAATTCGTGAAGCGCCGCTGCGAGTGCTTCACCAGCAACAAATCGCGCTGTTGCGTGATTGGCGGGGCCACTTGGCGGCGGATCGGACCGAGGAGGCGGATGGATTGTTGCCCAAGCTGCTGCTCTCCATCAATGCCATCGCCTCGGGATTGCGGACGACGGGTTGAGCGGGGGATTTTCCGCGCAAACGGAGCTTGCCCAAAGGTTTTCAAAATCAGATTCAAGGATCATGCGAGAAGCGGATGTCATGGCCTTGTGCCAGGAAGCGGGGATTCGGCAAATGGTCGCGGCGTTTTACCGTCGGGTCCGGGAGGATGAATTGATCGGGCCGATGTATCCAGCGGATGATTGGGAGGGCTCGGAGGAGCGTTTGGCGGAGTTCATGCTATTCCGGCTAGGCGCATCGGACCGCTACCTTGAAATGCGGGGTCACCCGAAATTGCGGATGCGGCACATCACGTTCCGGATTGGCATGGCTGAGCGGGATCGTTGGTTGGAGTTGATGTCTGCGGCGATGGATGAGACCGGGGTGCCGGTGGCGGCCCGCGAGTTTTTGGAGCCATTTTTTGCGCAGGTTGCAGATTTCATGCGGAACCAAGGTGAGCGGTGAAACTCGCCGCAGCGTGCTGATTTTGGGTTGGCGCGTTGGGACTTGCCGTCGCAGGGTGGGCGCGAACTTATTTTTCCATGTCAGATCCTACTGAATTCGTCATCACAGCGGCTTTTATGGCGGGCCTTGGCGTGTTCGTGGCTGCCTTGCTCCTG
>JBILPN010000392.1:0-4139 GCA_044373865.1 Luteolibacter sp.
TCCAAATGAAAATCCGTTTCACCGCGCTTATTTCGCTCATCGCAAATACTCTCCGCCTCATCACCCGGGCCATGCTGCTGGGGGCCTGCGCTTGTGGTGCGCTCCACGCGCAGCAGGACCTCGAAGGCGGCGTCCCTGCCAACTGGACCACCACCACAGGCACGCTCTCGATTTCCCCGAACCACTATAAAATAGGAGCTGAATCACTGCGCTGGGATTGGCAAGGCGGCGCTGCAGTGACCATCAGTAATCCCGGAATCAATCCTCAGGACGTCCTGGATGCCAAGAAGGGAACCTGCGATTTCTGGATCTGGAATGGAACGGCGATGCCCGGGAGAGTCATGCGCGTGGAATTCATCAATGGCTCTAATGTGGAATATTCTTTTGGTTTTGATCTTACTAACACGGGTTGGCGACGCGTGGTGCGGAGCTATGCGAATGAAATGATCTCCGCTCCGAACGCGACGGCAAATTTCACGGCGGTGCGCTTCGTCGCCCCTGCGACGAGTTCGGGAGCGAACGCCGTAAATTCCGGCAGTTTGTATTTTGATAGCATCACTTGGGCTGGGGTGCGCCCTTCCAATGACGCCATCGCCGTTTTGGACATGGAGACTGCCGTGGCAGATGGGTGGAGCGCATCAAGGCCCGCCACGCTTTCGATCTCCCCACTTCACTACAAACTGGGGATCCAGTCACTGCGCTGGGATTGGCAGGGAGAGGACTTCATCACGGTAAGCGATCCCGGAATCGCCGCTGCGGACGTCTTGAACTTCAGTAAAAACACCTGTGATTTCTGGGTGTGGAACGGCACGGCGGTTTCCAATGGCACCCTGCGCATCGAGTTCATGAATGACACAACTCCGCAGTATTGGTTTGAATTCAATCTCAACTACACCGGGTGGCGGCGCGCGGTGCGAAGTTTCCGCTATGATATGGAAAAAAAGACCAACCCATCAAGCACCTTTACTTCGGTGCGTATCACCGCGCCGTCCACCGGTTCGGGAAGTCTCTACGTGGATGCCGTTAACTGGGTTGGGACCAGCTTTGAACGTGTCAAGGATGCACAGAATCCCGGCATCAATGACGTGAATACGGACTCTCGCTTCGCGAACTCCTACGTCCACATTCCGACCGTTCCCGACGATGCGCCAACCGCTTCCGAGCTTGCGGAACTGGCCACTCTTCGCAGCCGTTGGCTGGCGAGCGCCAAAGGCAGTTTCGCCCCTAGCAGCTCATCGGTTGCATCCGCTGGCACCTCCTTTTCCGCGATGAACATCGTGGAGGACGCCGACGGCATCCGGGGCGCGGTCGTTGGGAGAGATACGAGTGCCCTCGAAGACTGGTCCCTGACCCTCGCTCTCGACTATGCATGGAAACCAGACACGGCCACCGGCAGCAGGGATAAAATGCTGCAACTCGCTCGCCACCTCCTGGACCAGGGGCAGGCTGCGAACAGTGGCTTGCTGCCGAACTCCTCCTCCGGGTTTAGCTATGACTACCGGAAGCTGCCAAGCGCCCTCATCCTGATGGCACCGGCCTATGACGCGGTCATGAAACAGAAAACATGGGATTGGTTTCGCTGGGCCTACCGCACGGGAGACTTCTGGAGCACCGCCTGGGAGCGAGACACCGACGACATCTACGTCCACGCTGTCCAGGAACTCGGCGCGATCCTTTTTCTCACTCCGAGCGATGCCGAGGCGGTGCGCCAGCTCAAGGGGCATAAACTCTACCTCGACCGTTTTTGGGAGTTCTCAGAGGGCAGCGAAGATGGCGTGAAGGTGGACGGGACCGGGTTCCATCACCGTTCCCATTACAATGGATACATGCGTGCCTATAACTCGATGGCCGCTGCTGCCCACACCCTGCGTGGCACGAGTTTTCAGATCAACAAGGCTTCTTACGAAAATCTGAGGCTCGCATTCCTGACCTATATGCGTATGTCTGCCGACGGTGCCGCCGGCAGCACGGACTTTGGCTACTTCGGCAGATCGCTGGGTGGTCGCAACCCCATCGACCTCGAAACCAGCTTCTCGCAGAATGCCCTGCGACAGCTAGGTGAGTTGGGCGGGCAGTTTTCCACCCCTGTGACCTCGGCTGATCCAGTTGTGGCCCAGGCGTATAATCGGCGCTACGGAGTAAACAATCACGCGCTCTTCACAACCTACGGAGTCGAGCCGTCGCCGGATGGTTTCTACCAGTTCAACTACAGCCCGCTCGGCATCTATCGCCGTTCCAGTTGGGTAGCCTCGATCCGCGCCCCGCAGCGCTACTTCTGGTCGGCGGAAATCTGGACCAACCGCAACGTCTATGGTCGCTACCAGGGTTACGGAGCGTTGGAGTTGCTTTATAACGGCAATGTCAGCTCGCGCACGCCCAAGGACGCCAACGGGAACAACGTCAACAAGGTGGTCACCGTTAGAAGCGGACAGAGTGCGGATGGCTGGGACTGGAGCCAGCCGCCGGGCACCACCACTATCGCGCTGCCTCACGGTCAACTGGGGATGAAAGAACGGGAAGACGTGCGTTCGCAGCTCAACTTCGCCGGCGCGCTCGCCTTCCGGGGCGCTCCGAGTGGTGGCCAAAGTCAGAGCGGTCTCTACGCCGCCAACTTTCAGGAGTCGAAGCAAAGCGACATCCAGGGACTCTATCATAACCCCACCTTCGTCTGGCGTAAGTCGTGGTTTTGCTTCGGTTCCCAAATCGTCTGCCTGGGCTCGGATATCACCAACCAAAATGCGGAACACTCCACCGTCACCACGCTCTTTCAAGGCGTGCTGCCCACCCGCTCCACCGCAATCACCCTGAACAACAGCCCGCTCACCACCTTCCCTTACGCCCCCACTGCGGTGAGCGGCGCAGGCGCGCACTGGCTGCTCGATGCCTATGGCACCGGCTTTATCGTGCAGCCTCATGCGAGTAACAGTTTGAAAATCAGCCGCACCAATCAGCAATCCGCCGACCATACCGGCTCCGGTGCGATCACCACCGACGATTTCGCCAAGGCCTGGATCGACCACGGAACCAATCCGAGTGGTGCCAGCTACGAATACGCGGTTTTTCCGGCCACCACCACCTCCGCGATGGTCACGGCCGCCACGACGCACGCCAATGATACCACCAAGCCCTACAAAGTCATCCAGCGCAACAAAGACGCCCACGTGGTGAAATGGAAGGGGAGCGGCGAGATCGGCTATGCCATTTTCACCACCGAAGATCTTCCCACAGAGGTCCAGAACGCCGGCTTGCTGCTCTCCGTGGAGCGCCCCTGCCTCGTCATGACCCAGCTCGGTTCCGTTGGCGACGCCTGGATTTCCGTGGTCGATCCAGATCTGAACTTCACCCACCCACAGGCGGAATACAATCTGCCCGACGCCAGCAGGGCCCGCACCCTTGATTTCACCGTGCATGGCGTGTGGACCGTGGACGACCCCGCTGCCGGCACCAGCATCGTCGAGTCTGAAATCCCAAACACGACGACCATCCAGGTGACCACCCAGCACGGCTTGGCCGCGCATGTGCGCTTGATTCCCCCGCCGCTGCCCGGAGCAACGGCTTGGGTCAATCTCGGCACGGACTGGACCGATCCCGCGAACTGGGGTGCCAACTGGGGTGGCTCGCCCCCGGCGGATGATCCTGATACGGACATCGCCGTACTCTCAGCCGTCACCGTGCAACCGGTGCTCGACGGCCCCTATGCGGTCAAAGGCCTCACCCTCGACGGTGGTACCACTCTATCAGGAAACGGGAATCTCACCCTCGGCAGCGGCGGAGTCATCGCCACCGGCACCAATAACGCGTTCGCCCTTGCTAACATCACCCTGCACACCGCCCAGACTTGGGACATCGGCTTGGGGAACCTGAGTGTTTCCTCCGCCATCGCCGGACCTGCTGGAGCGGTTCTCACCAAGTCCGGCAGCGGCAGTCTGGTCCTCTCCGGCACCAACACCCATACCGGCGGGCTGACGGTCGCTCAGGGAAATCTTATGCTGCTAGGTGATCAAAGCGCCGCCACCGGCAGCATCGATCAAAAAGCCTCAGGCACCTCACTCTCCATCGGAAACAGCACTCAGACATCACCCACCCAGGTCGTGGTCGCTAGTGGCAACGGCATCGTGATCGGCGAAACGTCGCTTGCC
>JBILPN010000393.1:0-4131 GCA_044373865.1 Luteolibacter sp.
ACCATCTCCGATGTGAATCCCCTCGGCGGCGTGAGCTTGAGACTCAGGCTCGACGCTTCAGGAAACTTCAACGTGGTCAATTCCGGTGCCACACTATCTATTCAAACAATCCTTTCGCAAAGCGGCACGCAGAGCCTGACCAAGACCGGGGCTGGCACACTTCTGCTAGGCAGCGCCAACTCCTACACCGGTGGCACCACCCTCACCGCCGGCACCCTCGCGCTCGGCAGTTCCTCCGCCCTCAGCTCTGGCAGCCTAACCATCAACGGCGGCCGACTCGCCTCCAGTGTCAGCGCCCGCACCCTAACCAATGTCGTCACCGTTGGGGGAAATTTCACCCTCGGCGGACTCAGCAACAGCATCACGCTCAACGGCACCATGGATCTTGGCGGCACCACCCGCACGATCACTCTGGATAACTCTGCCACCATTGGCGGAACGATCTCGAACGGTGGTCTAACCCTTTCGTCCTCAACTTCGGCACGCACCCTCACGCTCAACTCGAGTCACACCTACTTCGGTGCCACTCTGGTCACCTCGGGAACCTTGCTTGTCAACGGAGCGCTGGCCAACTCCAGCTCCGTCAGCGTCTCATCCCAAGGCACCATCGGCGGCAATGGCAGCATCGCCAACTCCCTCACGGTCGATGACGGCGCATTCCTCCAACCCGGCAACACCCCTGCCGCAGTCGGCTCTCTGGCGACCGGATCTCTCACGGTCAACGGAACTTACCTCGCAACACTCACCGCAAACGGAGTGAACGATTTCCTCAATATCACTGGCACCGCAAATTTCGCAGGCACGATCGCGCCCGTTTTGTTCGGCTACGCTCCGGTGGCCAATGACGCTTTCAACCTCGCAGACTGGACTGGCACCTTTTCCGGAACCCCAAGCTTCGATTACAGCGGAGCCACACTCGACGATGGATTGGCTTGGGACTCCTCCAGCTTCGCAAGCGATGGCACCCTCCGAGTCGTGGCGATTCCTGAGCCTGCGAACGCACTGCTCGCCAGTTTCGGCCTGCTTGCCCTGCTCCGCCGCCGGATCTGACAAACTCGCTTCAGGCGTGAACTCAAAATCTTGCCTTGGATCTCATGAATACCAGCATGTGAATTTCCTGTTTCCTAAGCACCCCACGCGTTGTGGATGATGTTTGGTGGTGCCATGCACACGAATCGCGGCGTGATGGCCGCCGTCACCGATCCCACGCGGATACTAGGTGAGTTACGAGGTCCACTAGGGTTTTGTAGCTGCTGCCATCTCCCAGTTTTTCACCATGATCGGCCGCAACACCGCACTCATCCGTCGGTAACCTTCGGGAGCAAGATGGAGTTTATCGGCGAGATAACACTCGGGTATGGACTCCCCGAATGGGGTTTCCAGCGCCGGGTTCACATCGATGTAGTCAACACCATGAATCGCTCGGTGCAATGCTAGCAGTCCCTTGTTGACCTCATCCACGGGAGCCAGCTTGCCATCTTCCCGTTTCTGTGGAGCGCGGATCACCGAAACCAACAAAATGCGGGCATCCGGCAAGGCAGCTTGGGTGAGAGTGATCCATCTTTTGGTATTTGCTAGGATTTCCTCCGGCGCTTTCTTGCCGTTGACGTCGTTGCTGCCACAATACCAGACGACGAGAGCAGCACATGACGAGGGGACGATTCGATCGAAAAAATGAACTTGGTCAGCGGTGCGGGAACCACCAAAGCAGCGATTCGTCACCGCAAGCGGAGCGAGATCCCGGGCACAGCTTTCCCATTTTCGAAAAATGCTGCTGCCCACTAGCAGGACTCCACCTGGCACGGGTGCGGGTGCCGCAGCCAGCTTGTCCACCGCATCCCAATATTTCTGCTTCCCAGGAAGCGAGCCTAGCTCGTTGGCTTGCACCAAGACGCTCGTGCTCAGAAAAACGACCGAAATGACCTGATAGAAAATGGATTTTTTTAGCATTCAGAGTGGGTAATCGTTAGGATTAAAAAAATCCTAATCTCGTTGATCATGGTTTAAAGTCACCAATTTTAGTGAAGCGATGTCCATGCCCTTTCTTGCAACTCACGCATGAGTCAGACCATCCTACTGGACTGAAGACGGCGCAGTCTTCACCGTTTCTAAACTCTAGCAAATGCCCCTCCAACTCGATGACGCCTGGACCGAAGCAACCTTGAAAACTCGATCGGCACGATTGTCCGCCGCATCACCGTCTCCATTCCTATCGGCACCCGTCCGCGAAAATTCGCCCGCCTGAGAGTCACAGTGAACCGCCAAAATCCCCCAATCGAGGGATCATGCCACCCCCCATTTCCGATGTCGCCTGTGGGCAAAAACTATGATTTAGTCTGACGAAGCGTGTGTTGAAGTCCTGATAGATCAAGCCCCGCTTCATCCGTGAAAACCCACTCACACCCAACCGCTCCAGCGCCGGAGCGGGTCGCCATCGCCCAATTCATCATGATTTCCTCCATCCGCCTTGCCGTGCTTCACTTCGCGCTGCTTTTGTTTGCAGCGTTCCAGACGGCCACAGGTCAGTCCTACCATTGGCGCACCGTGGAAATCGGCGGCGGCGGATTCGTCACCGGCACCGTGTTTCACCCGAGCGAACCCGGTCTGGTCTATGCACGCACCGACGTTGGCGGAGTTTACCGCCTGAACCCGACGACTCAGCGCTGGCTCGCTCTTAATGACGACGTCGGCGGCACCAACAACGAGTTCCAGCACCTCGGTGTGCAGACGATCGGACTGGATCCAAACAACCCCAACAGAATTTACATCGCCACCGGCCAATACGCCGGCACCGAGTCATGGAAACTGAATTCCCGCATCTACCGCTCCACCGACCGCGGTGCCACGTGGACCTACGTGACTCCCGGATTCAAGATGGCTGGCAATGGCGAGGGCCGCGGCACCGGCGAGCGCATGGCGGTCGATCCCGTCAACGGCTCTAACATTCTTGTTGGATCAAACAACCTCGGCATCTGGCGCAGCACCGACTTCGGCGCGACTTGGGCGCGTTTGCCGAATTTCCCAAGCTCCCTCACCAACCTCAATTTCCTGTTATACGCACCCGCGACCGCACCGGGGCCGGGACCGAACCGCCGCGTCTATGCCGCCGCTAACACCCTAAGCGGCCAAAGTTTTTGGTATTCCGACAACAACGGAACAGACTGGGCGGAAGTCCCGAATCACCCGGGAAAAACCTTGGGCAAAGAAATGATGCCGCTGCAGGGCTCCTTCGATGCCGCCGGGGTATTCTACTCGACTTGGGGCGACGCGACCGGACCAGGCAATTACGCCTCGGACTATGGCGTTTGGAAAATGTCTGCCGACGGCAGCACGTGGACGTCCATCCTGCCACCGACCGGCCAAGGATTCTTCGCTGGAATCAGCGCGGATCCGCGTGTGGCTGGGCATGTCGTCGTCAGCACCCTCCTCCGCTGGTGGCCGGGAGACGAGATCTATCGCTCGACGGATGGCGGCAACACCTGGACCGCCGCGCTGCGAACCGGAACAAAATTACTCGGAAATTCACCTTGGGCCACTCCGACACCTCACTGGATGACCGATATCGACATCGATCCCTTCGACTCAAACCGCGCTATTTTTAACACGGGCTTCGGGCTGTTTCAAAGCACCACGCTCGCCGCCACCGGCACCGCTCGCACCTGGACCTTTTTCAACGACGGTCTGGAGGAAACCGTGCCGCTCGGCCTCCACAGCCCGACCGCCGGGCCACCGCTTGTCAGCGTGATCGGCGACTACACCGGTTTCCGCCATGACGATTTAAACCGCTCGCCCCTCCGTGGTGCGCTCAACCCCAGCAGTGGCTCCACCAGCGTCATCGTCGGCGCCGATCTCGCCCCGGCGAAAATGATCCGGCAAAACAGCAGCACCACCCTCTATTCACAAGATGCTGCCGCCACTTGGGCCGCCTTTCCAAGCCAGCCCGCAGCCACCATCAATGGCCACAACCGCGCAATCCTCTCCGCCGACGGACAACGTCTCCTCTTGTGCCCGCCGAACTCCCCGGCCTATGTTTCCACCAACAACGGCAGCACTTGGACACCCTCATCCAACTCTCAACTGCTAACAAATTCTAATGGAACTCAAAACGTCGGGATCCTCGCGGGAGCCGCT
>JBILPN010000394.1:0-4125 GCA_044373865.1 Luteolibacter sp.
CCGGTGTGTGCGTTCCGGAAATTGTGGTGTTTCCAGCGATCGTGCCACCGCCCGAGAGAGTTTGTGTTGCACCGAGATTGAAACCGCCGCTCACCGTGGACACGTTGAAGCGCGCGCCAGATGCCAGGCTAACACCAGCCGAAGTGCCGATCGAGCCGCTGCTGCCGAGCGCCAAAGTCCCGGCATTCACACGAGTGATTCCCGAGTAGGTATTCGTCGCGTTGAGAGTGAGCGTGCCCGGTCCGGTGAAAGTTAGATCCCCGCTGCCAGAGATCACGCCATTTTCCACCGCGCCGAGGCGGGTGCTGAGGTCAAGACTCGAAAGATTCAGCGCATTGGACCCAGTCGCTGTGAATGTGTGCAGCGTGTAGCCCGCCGCCGTGCCAGTTCCAGCGGCAACCGTTCCGCCGCTGCCTGCGGAGGCACCTTTGTAGCGGGCGATGACGATACCTGAGCCGCCAACACCACCGATGCGATCCGTATTTGTATCATTCGCCGCCGCACCAGAACCGCCGTTGCCCCGGTTGACAGTGCCGGCAACGCCGTTGCTGATTGCGACATCGGAGCCACCCGTGCCACCAAGTGAATAAGTGATTGCTGTGCCACTGATACTCGAAGCGAGTCCAGCCCCACCAGCGCCGCCATTATCATTCGCAGACGTGACTCCCGCACCACCTGCGCCACCACCGCCGCCGCCACCTCGGAATGATACATTGTCGCCGCCGGAATTGCCTTGTCCAGCGATGGCGGTGCCACCAATTCTATTGGAAGTTGAGACAGGTCGTCCACCTGCTCCTCCGCCACTGGCACCATTCAAGCCATTGTTACCTCTTCCACCGCCGCCACCACCGCCATTGGCCGTGATGGATGCAAACACCGAGTTTCCTCCATTTCCGCCGTTCCATGCCAAAGCAGCCGTGCCACCGGTTCCCACCGTGACATTCACAGACTCATTCGTCAGGAACAAGCTGCCGCTCAGCATCCCCCCGGCACCACCACCACCACCCGGGCCGGTATCATAAGCACCGCCTCCCGCGCCGCCGCCGCCGATGACAAGGTATTCCACCTCAAAGCCAAGCCCGAGCGTTAGACCGCCAGCAGTGCTGCGTGGAAGGTTGAAGGTCTGGCTACCAGAGGCGCCATCGAGCGTCACACTCGTTTGTGCGTAAGCCAAGGAGGCAAGGCCGAGGAAGATTGGGAAAATTGGTTTCATGGTCGGTCGAGAGGAGACAAGCGTGAAAAATGAGTTGCGCGGACCATGGCCGCGCTTTTCAGCCTAGCAAGCTTCTACCAACTCACTCCGACGAATCGGCGATTTTTTCGACGAATCGACAAATTTCAGCCAATTTTTCACCCTTCCGAAAACCATGGCGACGCCGATGACGCTTGGAAATTCCTTCGATAAACTAGCCCAGCTCAAGGTCTGCTTTCCTGGTTTACTAGGATTTATGGACGGATTCGGTTGCTGCCTAGTCCAGCAATCTAGCTCAATTCACATCCGTACGGAAAGGTGGTGCAGGCAGCCCATTTTTACCAAAAAGGTTCGCCTCAGGAACATGCGCCCACGCATAGCGGGCCGCTTTAGGGCTTTTCACACCATCTGCGAAAACCCGAATCGTCGAGCCATGTATCTCAGCTTTTGCAGGGACAAATTTCTTATTCCCGCCCGCGACGGTAAAGCCGGTGAGTGGACCATCCTTTGCAATCAAGCCGCCCTCAGCGTTTTTGAAGCTCAGGACGACGCATTCATTTTCCACAGTCATTGATTGATAGATAGGGCCTGAATAGTCGATCTCCTCGCCGTATGCCAACGCGCGTGCGGCAAGCGCCAAACGCTGGCCTACCGGTTTCTTCTTCGTTGGATGGATGTTCTCGGCATCGCCTACATCCAAGGTGACAGCCATCGCCGAGCGCGGCGTCTTATTCCAAATGAGGTGTTGGGCCTCGCGAAAGGCAGGATGAATGCCGCGGTGTGGGGCGAGCTGCACAAAGAGGAATGGCAAGTCATCTCCCCAAATTTTGCGCCAGTCATGGATCATTGCCGGGAGAAGTTTTTGATAGGGACTAGGCTGCCCGGAATTTGATTCACCCTGGTACCAAATCGCCCCGCGAAGTGCGAAAGGCAGCAATGGTGCGATCATACCGTTGTGCAAAGCACTTGGGCAGTCATGGCAACGAATTTTCGGCGCCGTTGGAGGAGCAGGTAGTGCAGCGCCCTGAGCACGTGCTTCACGAACCGCCTTGGGGTGAACATGATCACGCTGATACTGAAAGGCGCTATAATCCTTGCCGATTCGGGCAAAATCCTCGGAAGAAACATCACTCCACTTTTCAATAAGTGCTGCGGATTCGCCCGTTGCGGCGAGAGTTTCGCTGCGCATCCATGACTCAATGCGAGTGCCCCCAACCGCACTGATAAGCAAGCCAACTGGAACACCAAGTTTCCGTTGGAGTTCCTTGCCAAAATAGTAGGCAACGGCCGAGCATTGCCCCGCAGAATCAGGTGAAACAGGCTTCCAAACTCCCTGCAAGATGGTGGTCGGGCATTGTGCCATCTGTTGAGGCACGTTGAAAAAGCGTATATTGGGCTCCTTCGCGTCGGCGATTTCCTGAATCGAGTTTTCCACGCTCGCCATCCGAAAGTGCATATTCGATTGACCGGAGCAAAGCCAAACTTCACCAACAAGAAGGTCATTAACTGTAACCACCTCATCACCCATGATAGTCATCGTCAGAGGGCCACCCGCTGCGAGGGGTTTCAGATTCACACTCCATTTTCCATCGGAAGCGGTGGTGCTGACCTTCTGGCCAGCCAGTTCCACCGTCACCAACTCCCCGCTTCGTGCAGTGCCCCAAACAGGAAGCGGCTTGCCTCGTTGCAAAACCGCCCCATCGCTGAAAAGCGGATTAAGCTTTACCCTCGCGTGCAGTGAGACAGGAGCGAAGATGATGAAGGCAAAACATAATAAATTAGAATTCATGGATCGAGTTGTCAAATTTTGTATCATGAGCATAAACTGCCGGCACAGGCCACGATTCACCCGACCGCGCGGTAAGCCTTACCAACAATAGTTAGTGAACCATCGGGATTAAAAAGCTTAGAGGTTGCGAGCGGACCACCGCTTACCCCACCATGGAACCATGCATAGCGTTCCACAATATCCATTGCTTCGAGTTGAGGCAACAACTCGGTGACGAAGTCGGCAACCTGTTCCGGCTTATGGCGATTGTCAGCCCCAGATTTCGCCTTCCAGTCGGCCACCGCGAATTCAGTGATCCAAATCGGGCGCTTGTAGAGCGCGTGGACTTTCTCAAGACGTTTTACAAGCGATTTAGCGCCGGGTCCACCATAAGAATGCACGCACACAAAATCGACACGCAGGCCTCGCTTCTCAACGCCATTCATGAATTCGATCATCCATTCATTGTCAGGATGTACACAGCCCGGGCTTCCGAGACGGAGCCCCGTGCTTTCCAACTTAGGCCAAAGATCAAGAGCCTCCTCTACCGTTGTATCCCCTTGCGACTTCGCGTCCGGCTCATTAAAACCCAACAGACTGCTGTAACGCAGAACCCTTGCTTGTGACATGATATGAGCGAGATTAGCATCCTTAACGGACTTGCCATAGTAAATCATGGGAAAATAGTCCACACCCGTAGGCAGATGCTCGGGTGGATTGATATTCCAATTGTATAGCCAACGGGCACCCGTGGATTTGACAAACTGCGCCACCTTTTTGGCGGGTCGTTTTTTCGTTGAGAGACACAGTCCCTTTTTCCGTGATTTTGCTCCCGACGACTTGCCAGAGAGGGCCAGCGCAGAAGCGGCGAGAGCGAGAGTGAGCAATTGGCGGCGATTCATGAAATAACGTGGTTCGAATAGAAACTTAGAATTGAAAATTGTCGATGAAAGTATGAGGTCGTGAGTGAGTTTTTCAAAAGAAATGAGATGGAGACAAACGAACGACCTCACAACCTTGAACAAGATCAAATCCCTAATCCTTTATCCTTATCCATAAGCTCCAGAATATCCGGACGGTGCTTTAGTCCAAGTGATGCTGAGAAAGAAGGGTCCGCTGACTGGCATTCAGCGGACCCTTCACGTTGTGGGGGGGAAAATTGATC
>JBILPN010000395.1:0-4102 GCA_044373865.1 Luteolibacter sp.
GTCGAGGCCGACTTCTGCGGTGAATTTCCCGGCGTCATCGACGGGTGAGAGCACGGCAAGTCCGTTTTGTTGGCCGGCGACGTAGTCGTCCGCGCCGTGGCCTGGGGCGATGTGGACTGCGCCGGTGCCGGTCTCGGTGGTGACGAAGTTGGCGAGGATGATCTTGGAGCTGCGGTCCAGAAATGGGTGCTGCGCGGTGAGTCCGTCAAAGCTGCGGCCCTTGCGCTCTTCGAGCTGGGTGGTGAGGACAAAGCCGGTTTTTTGCGAGAAATCCTCGATGAGCTCGCGGACGATGACGAAGGTTTCTTCCATTTCGCCCTTTTGAAACTTGCCGATGACGTAGGTGAAATCTGGGTGGAGCGCGATGCCGAGGTTGGCAGGGAGGGTCCATGGGGTGGTGGTCCAGATGACCATGTTGCCGCTGCCGTCGGAGAGTGGGAATTTGACGAAAATGGCGGGGCTTTCCTTGTCGGCGTATTCCACTTCCGCCTCAGCGAGTGCGGTTTGTGCGCCGTAGGACCATTGGACCGGCTTCTTCGCTTGGTAGATCGAGCCGTTTTCGACGAGTTTGGCGAAGACGCGGAGGATGCTGGCTTCGTAGCCCGGATCCATGGTGAGATACGGGTTTTTCCAATCGCCAAAAACTCCTAGGCGGCGGAATGAGGCGCGTTGGATGTCGATGAATTTCGAGGCGAATTCCGTGCAGCGGCGGCGGATTTCCGCGGGTTCCAGGCCGGCGGTTTCCTTGACGACTTTGAACTCGATGGGGAGGCCGTGGCAATCCCAGCCGGGGATGAAGGGCGCTGCGAAACCGGCCATGGTCTTGGATTTAACGACCAAGTCTTTGAGCAGTTTGTTGAGCGCGGTGCCCATGTGGACGTCGCCATTGGCGAAGGGTGGCCCGTCATGGAGGATGAATTCCGGGGCACCTTGGGCGCGGCGGCGCGCGAGGATTTTTTCGTAGAGTCCGGCGTTTTCCCAGCGTTCGAGGCGGGCAGGTTCGTGTTGCACCAAGTCCCCCCGCATCGGGAAAGTCGTTTGCGGGAGGGTGAGGGAGTCTTTGTAATTCGGTGCGGCGGCGCTCATGACGGGGCGCGGACGCTAGCAAGCGACGTGGGGTGGGTCAACCACGGGAAGTGGGATTCCACGCCGGGCGGGCGATTGCCAATTATTTGGGAATTTCGTTGAGGGTGTAATACGCATCGGCGTGCCAGAGCGGGGCGCCTGCCGCGGAGGTGACGCCCTTGGATGCAAGGTGGTGGACGTGTCCGCGGACGAGGCCTTTGACGGTGAGTCGCACGGATTTCTTGTCGGGAGAGACGGTGGCGGCGGTGATTTCCGGGGTGGCGGGGTCAACTTCCGGGCTGCCGTAGCCGGATTGCAGGATGTAGGTCCAGGCTTGCATGGCGTAGCTGGCGGGGTTCCCGGCGGTGGCGGGATCCACGGCTTCGGTGAATTTTAGGGTGAATCCATCGCGGGTGGCGGTCATGGTTTGGATTTCAAAGGGGTTTTTTCCCGTCCATTTCACGCGTTCGAAGGTGAAGGTTTTGCTTCCGCGTGAGGCCCAGCCGCGGTTGGAGCCGCCGGTGAAGAGGATGCCAGCTTGGGTGTCGAGGCGGACGGGGATGAGCCCGGACTCGAAGCCTTCAAGCATGTGAAAGACTGCGCCTTGGTAGATTCCGTTGATTTGCTCGAGGCATACCCGTTGGATTTGGGAGTGGGTTTGCTCGCCGATGTAGAGCTGGTTGGGCCATGGGCCAAATTTTCCGCCACTGGTGTCGCAGGCGATGCCGGTGGGGGATTGGCCGACTTTACCGTGTGGGAGAACAACGGCGGGCGGGATGAATTCTGGGAATTTCAGGTGTTCGGCAAGGACGCGCGAGCCGTCGCTGGGCTCGGGTGGGGCGGGGAGATTGGCGAGTTTGTGGAATTTGTTGCCGGTGGGATTTCCTTGGAATGAGCCGGGTTTGAGCCACTTGAGTGAGGACGAGCCGTTCCAAAGTCCTTGGTTGTCAGTGTAGAAGGCGTCGCCAGTGGCATTGAAGCCAATGCCGCCGGGAGAGCGGATTCCCGAGCAGGTGGGGATCATTTTTCCGTCTGGGGTGATGCGGACGCACCAGCCACGCCAGTCGGAGGCCGCCCCTGCGGAGCCGGTGAGGCAGAGGACAACCCAGACGTCGCCATTTTTGTCAGGGGTGCTGCCGAAGGCGTATTCATGGTAGTCGCCATTGATGCCCCAGTCTGCGCAAAGCGTCTGGAAGGTGTCGGCTGGGCCTTTGCCGGTGGAGGCTTGGATGCGAGTGAATTCTGGGCGTTGGGTGAGGTGGAGCCAGCCAGCCTTCCAAAACATGCCGAAGGGTTCGTGGAGGCCTTGGGCAAATTTCTCCCAAGTGACTTTTGAAAGGTCGTCGGCGTATGCTCCGGAGCAGATCCAAAGGTCGCCGCGGCGCGTGGTGACGGCGACTTTTTGGTCGGGCATCAGGGCGATGGAGCCGATTTCCATGACCTCGCCGGGGGGCAGTGGGATTTCCTCGCGAAGGTAATATTCGGATTGAGGGACTGCGTGGGCGAGGGCAGTGGTGAAGAGTAGGGTGGAAAGAAAGCGCATGGGAAAATTGGGTGAAATGAGTGAAGCTTCAGATGCCGGTGGAAGGCAAAATCAAGGGTTCCAGCGGTAGGTGAGGGTTGCGGATTGGCCGGCGGGGATGGTGATGAAAGTTTTCCCGTCGCGAGCTTGGGGGTGGAATTTCTCGGACTGAATGAAGATTTTGCCGTTGAGCGAATGTTCTTGGGCGCTGACGCTGACGGCGGCGCATTGGTCGGAGAGGAGGATTTCCAGCGCTGGGCCGTCGCCAGCGAGGGAGAGCTTGCGGATGAGTGTGGCTTGGGGGCCGGATGGGCTGGGCTGGGAACCCGCTTTCCAGGAATCTGAGAGGATTTGTCGCTGGATTGAAATTTTGAAGGTCGGGTTGCCGGCGGGGTCGAGCTGGTAACCGCGGAACCGCGCGTGGCTGGGGAGCGCTCGTGATTGGTTGAGCTTGAAGACATTTTCTCCGGCTGGCGCTTCATTGCCAACGCCGCGATCGGTCCAGTGGTGGGAGCCGTCCATGAAATCACCGGTCCAGACGAGCTCTGGGGCGAGGTGGTCTGCGGAGTAGGCGAAATTGACGCCGCCTTCGAACCCGAAGCCAATGGCGCGCGCGGTGGTGCCAGTGATGAAATTCCGGTAAATGGCGGGACGGCCCGCGGTGGGCGCGATGAGGATCGCTTGTCTGGTGTAAATGTTGGAGTCGGTAGGAGCGGCGAGCCATTTCCAGTCCTTGATGCCAGGGCCCTTCCAGCCGAGGGTGATGCCCTCTTGGCCGAGCACCTCAAGATATTCCAAGCGGAATGGGTGGAGACCTTGAGTGAGTTTGGTCTTCACGATTTTTTTGCGCGAGCCGTCCATGGGGCCGGTGCCGCTGATGGCGGCGATGGTTTTGCCTGCGATGATGAGGTTTGCCGCGTCATCGGCGTCGATGAGAAATTGATAGGTGCCGGCTTTTGTGGCCTCGAACTGGCCTTCCCAAAGCATTGCAAAGCCGTCTTTGCGGGTGGCGTCTTGGAGTGAGACGAGGCCGTCATGCTCTTCCTCGACGTTTTCGGAGTTGAGCGTGGCGAAATCCGGCATTTTTGACCAATCGCCAAAATACACGCGGGAGGTGAGGTTTTTGAGGGCGGTTTTTTCGAGCGGGAGAGGGTGGAGTTTGAGGAGTTCCTCAGCAGTCCAAGATTTGCTTCGGTCGGAGTTGGCGGCACGGATTGATTTGACTTGTTCGGTGCTGACGGGTGACTCGGAGTTCCCCCATGAGCGGCGGACGTGGGTGAGAATGGCCGCGATTTGCTCGTCTGGGAGGGTGGCTCCTTGCGGCGGCATTTCCAGATTGTAAGTCTTTCCAGCGACATCGATTGGGCCATGCAGGCCGTGGAGGACGATCTTGATCGCGCGGTCGGACTCGCCTTGGACCCAAGGGCTTGCTGCAAGCGGCGGAAAGGCGCCGCCGGTGGCTCCTTGGCCTTCGGGGCCATGGCAGGCTGAGCAGTAAAGTCCGTAAAGTTGGCC
>JBILPN010000017.1:0-13838 GCA_044373865.1 Luteolibacter sp.
GCCAGTCCGGGTGATGCCAGTCGAGGATGGAATGATAGATGCAAAAAGTGACGTTGTGGCGTTTGCAGGCTTCCGCGAGTTCCTTGAGTGGATCGCGCTTGAAGGGTGTGACGGAAATGTTCCAGTCATCGTTGAGCTTCGTCGGCCACATGCAGAAGCCGTCGTGGTGCTTGGTGGTGATACAGATATACTTGATTCCGGCATTGGCGATGGCCTTCACCCATGTGTCCGCATTGAAATCACGGCCGGTGAAGGTTTTCGCCAGCGGGCTGTATTGGGAGCTGGGGATTTCCAGATACTTCTGAATCCACTCGGCCCCGCCGGCGACGTGTTTGTCCTGCCATTCTCCGGCAAGCTGGGAATACAACCCCCAGTGGATGAACATGCCGAAGCGGGCGTCGTTGAACCAACGCAGGCGCTCCGCTTTTTTCTCCGCCGTGTCCTGATAGATCGGCGGCTTGGGATAGGATTTCGCGGGTTCGGCGGTCGCAAATATCGTTAGAACGAGTGATGGAAAGAGGGCGAGTGAGATGGTTCGAAGTTTCATATTCTGGAGAAGCGCGTGAAGAAGGCAGGGAGGACGATCGTAACAAAGATCAAGCCCTACCACCAAAAAGCAGGAGCGGATATTCCGAGATTTCACAATATTTTCACAATATTTTCACAATATTTTCACAATAAATAAAAAGAGACAGAAAAAATCAAATTTTCCTTGTCGTCGCTGGTTGAAATCAATGGCGATGCGGGTTTTTCGCGAACTCGGAGTCTGGCGCTTGCTGGCTGCGGGAGTCCTCTGTCGGCAGGACCGGCTGGGATCAACTTTCGCGAGGGTTCCAGCGTTGGGCCCAGTCTGCGGGGAGGCGCATGGGCTTACCGGCGGGCATTTGGACGAGTGCGAGCGCTTGGCGCGCGGTGACGAGGGTGGTGCCGTCGGCCTCGCGGACTATTTCGAAGGTGCACCAGAAGCGGGCGCGTGAGACCTCGTCCAAGCGACCGCGAATGCATAGCCAGTCGCCGAGTTTCGCCGGACGCTTGTAGTCCACCTCGGTGCGGATGACGACGGGGAAAATACGAGTTTCCGACATGGTGAGGAGGTCCATGCCCATGAGTGCGGCGAGACGTGTGCGACAGGTTTCGATCATGCGCAGGTAGGCGAGATTGTGGACCACACCGCCGCAGTCGGTGTCGAAAAACATGACTTCCTCGCGGGTTTCGAGGGCGGGAATGGGGTTGGGCATGGGCAAGTTTAGCGAGAACGGATGAGAAGCTGCAATCTTGCCTTGTGAAAGGTGGGGGAAATATCGGAGTTTAAGAAAGAATGATGGCGAGACGGAAGCAGGCAATATGGATGGTGGGCATCATGTCCGGGGTGATGCTGCAATCGCTGGGGGCGCAGGCGTTCTTGGCCCCGGCGGAAGGGCCACTTGCGTTTCGGCGGGACCAGTTGCCGCTGGAGGCGGAAGCGATGGCTCGGCTTTCCCGGCAATTGGTGATTTTAGCGGGTGGGGTGGATCTTGAAACTGCGCCCAAGCGCCGCTTGCTTGGGCAGATGCTGGCCTTGGCGAGCGCCTTGGATCCGGCAAATCTTGAGGCACGCAAGCAGCTTGCTGACTTGCAGGCGGGGGTGAAGGGGACGGTGCCGGGTGCCGAGGAGTTGGCACAGGGCCGGGCCTTGTTGTGGCAGTATCTCGGGTGGTTGGAGACACCTGAGGCCGGGGAGGCGGGGCGCGCGCTGGCGGCCTGCTTGGCGGATGTGATGCGCGCCGCCGATGCCGGCCACCCGCAAGCGGAGGCACTCAAAGGGGCGGCGGAGCGCGGGGCTTGGGCTGGCTGGGTTCCCGAGTTGGCAGCGTATGAGGCGGCCAAGCCAAACGTGGAAGCGACTCCTGACGAGATGGCGCTGGCAGAAACTGCGGATGCGGCAGAACCTGCGAGCGCGGAGGAGGAATCGGGGATTTTACTGCGCGAAGCCGAAGTTTCCTTGGTTCTGTGGCGTCTGGTGCCCAAGAGCCAGCCAGCGCAGTGGGTGCCTGGGCCTGCGACCTTGGAGATGTCGGCGGTGGATTTGCCGACAAATGATGGCAAGAAATTGCCATTTTCCCTGTGGATCGGTGGGCAGGATGGGGCATCCGCTTTCCGCGAGTTGACCCGACCGCTGACGGACTTGCTGAAAAGCCACCATGGCGAGCTCCCAGCCAATGCTCGCGTCATGATCGGTGGCGAGGCGCTCGAGGAGTCTTTGAAATCCAAAAAGCGGCATTCGATGAGTGCGCCGGTGGCGGCGCTGGCGAGCGCGGCGGTTTCGGGTCGCGAGTTGGCTCCCGGCTTGACGATTCTGGGTTCCTTGGATGCGACGGGCGCTTTCCAGTTGCCAACCGGATTTTGGGATCAGCTTCAGGCTCTGGGCAAAGGGACGGGCGGGCGCTTGGTGGTGCCGGCGGCGGCGGCGGAGGAGTTGCAAGCGATGCTGGCGCTGGAGCGGCCGGAGTTTTTCTTCGAGTTCGAGGTTTTGTTGGCGGAGAATTTCCAACAATTGCTGCAGTTGTCCGAGAAGGCGACGGGGGAAAAATTCGTCGCGAGCACCTCGAAATTTCGTGAAATCCGGGAAAAGTCCGTTCGGCAACCGATTGGGCAATACTTGGCAAATAGCTTCGTGGCGCGGCGGTTGGCGGAGCTTTCCCAGGAAGCGCCCTACCATTTCTCTGCAAAGATGTTGGCGGTTCAAGGTGCGGGGAACCGGCCAGTGACCGTGCCGCGGCGGGTGATGGTTTCCGAGTTGCGACGTGCCATTGTGCCGATGGAATGGTTGGTTCTCCGGCAGAATGGCGAGTTCCAGGAGGAGGATTACCGGGAAATTGGGGCAAGCTTCGATGTGTGCCGAGCTGGGGTGGACAAGCTCCAGCGGTATGCGGACAAGTCGGACCGCGAGATGGTCGAGCAAGTCCAGGCGATGTTGAACGGTGTGCGGTCTTTGGATCGAGCGACGCGCGCGCGGGGCGAAACGAACGTGGTGATGGCTGGGGTGAATGCAGCGCGTCTCGCTTTGGTGAAGGTGCATGCCGAGCTGTCCGGAAAATTGGCGATTGCGGCGGGTGAAACCGAGTGAGTGGTGGCTGCGGGTGGTCAATTTTTCCCTAGAAATGAATCTTGGCCCGGCGTCTGAGAGTGGGCAGCATGTGCGGCAGTGAATGCGCGCGTGTTGATCGATGGACCCTCGGAGCTAGTCTTCGACTACGCGATTCCGGCGGGTCTTGCCGTTCTGCCCGGTTGCCGGGTGCGGATTCCGCTGCGGCGGCGTTCTGCGACAGGCACGGTGCTGGCCTTGGCGGAGCCTGAGCAGGCGGACTTTGCGCTGCGCGAGCTGGAGTCCTTGATTGATCCGGAGCCTTTGATCACGCCGGTTTTGCTGCGGGCGGCGGATTGGATCGCGCATTATTATGGTTCCAGTTTGGAGTCGGTGATTCGGTCGATTTTGCCCGAGGGGGTGCGTTCTGAGGAAAACTCTGCGAAGACGCGGCGAGTTGCGGTGTTGGACGCCGTGCCAGATGCTGCTTGCTTGGCGAAATTGGAAAAGCGAGCGCCGCGGCAGCATGCGATTTTGTCCTTGCTTGCACACGCGCCGGAGCTGCGCATGGCGGTGGCGGACTTGGGGGAGGGAAATGCCGGGGCCTTGAAAAGCTTGGAGAAGGCTGGGCTGCTCCGGTTTGTGGCCGAGGAGGTCCGGCGGGATCCTGATGCGGACGCGGTGGAGGAAATTTTGGAATCCAAGCCCTTGGCGCTCAATCCCGGGCAGGCGGCGGCGCTGGATGCCGTGTTGGCGGCGGTGGCGGACCCGCAAAAATCGCGGCCGATTTTGCTGCTGGGGGTGACGGGTTCCGGGAAAACCGAGGTTTATTTGCAGGCGGCACAACGCGCTTTGGACCTCGGAAAAACCGTGCTGGTGCTCGTGCCGGAAATTTCCCTAACGCCCCAGACGGTGCGGCGTTTCAAGGCGCGCTTCGCCGGAATGCAAGAGCAGGTGGCGGTGCTGCACTCGAATCTCTCGCAGGGGGAGCGCTTCGACGAGTGGCACCGGATTCGCAAGGGCACGGCGCGCATCGTCATCGGCGCACGATCTGCGGTGTTTGCTCCCTTGCCGGATTTGGGGCTGATCTTGGTGGATGAGGAGCACGAAAATACCTACAAGCAGGAAAATGTGCCGCGCTACCACGGGCGCGACATCGCGGTGCTGCGAGCTGCCTTCGAGCCCTGCGCGATCGTTCTTGGGTCCGCGACGCCCTCGCTTGAATCCTGGCAGAACACGCAGACGGAGAAGTATGAATTGGTGCGTTTGAACGAGCGGGCCGATGGTCAGTCGATGCCCTTGGTGCGGGTGGTGGACATGCGTTTGGAGACGGCCAAGCACAAGGGCGGGCCCGCGATTCTATCGGATAAACTGCGCACCGCGATCGAGCAGCGCTTGGAGAAAGGTGAGCAGTCGATTCTATTTTTGAATCGCCGGGGTTTTGCGCGGTCCTTGCAGTGTACTGCTTGTGGCCATGCATGCCAGTGCCCGCATTGTGCGGTGGCCTTGACGTATCACCGGACGGACGAGCGCTTGGTTTGTCATGTTTGCGGGCACCAGTCGATCGTTCCGCGCAAGTGCCCTGAGTGCCGAGATCCGGGGATTTTGCTTCAGGGCTATGGGACGCAGAAGGTGGAAGAGGTGCTGAGCAAGGTCTTTCCAAAGGCGAAGTTTGCGCGGATTGATGCGGATGCGATGCGGCGGAAAAATGCGCTGCGTGACACCTTGCATGCATTTAAGACGCACAAGATTGATATTTTGATTGGGACGCAGATGATCGCCAAGGGCTTGCATTTCCCGAATGTGACCTTGGTTGGGATTTTGAATGCGGACTTGGGTTTGCATGTTCCGGACTTCCGCGCGGGGGAGCGGACCTTCCAGTTGATCACGCAGGTTGCGGGGCGGGCTGGGCGCGGGGACTTGGCGGGCGAGGTGATTGTGCAGACTTTCACGCCGCACTCGCCATCGATCCAATATGCGCGGAAGCATGATTTTGACGGGTATTCCGAGCAGGAGATGGAGTTCCGGCGTCAATTTTCCTTTCCGCCATATGCACATTGCGCGGTTTTGACCTCGCGGTCCACGCATGAGCGGCGCGCGGAGTTCACCTTGCAAACCTTGCATCTGCGCTTGGCAGAGAATTTGCCGACGGGGATCACGCTGGGTGAGGTGCTGCCGTCACCGCTGATCCGATCTCACGGGCAGTTCCGTTTTCAAATCACCTTGCGCTCGCACCGGGCACGGCCCTTGACGCGGCATGTGCAGGCGGTTTTGGCGCGGACGACGCTGCCTGAGGATGTGACCGTCGTCTTCGACATGGATGCGCTGAATTTCTCATGAACGCCGAAGGCGTGGCGTCGGCTGGGTCAATCAGGGAAGATGATTTCCTGAGATTTCGCTGAGCCACGGCCGATGTCGTCGCCGATGTCCTTGCTGGTCACGAAGAGCATGAGGGAGATGAGGGCGAGGGCACAGAGGGTTTGGAGGATTTCAAGAGGGCGTGCTTTGACCGGGCGACCGAAGATTTTCTCGAGGATGGCGAGGGTGATGTGCCCGCCGTCCAGCACGGGGAATGGCATCATGTTGAGGACTGCGAGATTCACATTGAAAAGGACCATGAAGGCGAGGATGCGCCGCCAGCCGTCGTCCATTTGCAAAAGTTGGTATTGCATTTTCGCAATGCCGACCGGCCCGCTGAGGTGATCCACGCCAATGTTGGAATCTGGTGCAATGACGCTGGTGATGGTGACCCACATCATTTCCAAGCTGTCTTTGACTTGTTTGATCGGTCCGGGGTGAATGATGCGCGAGTCCACTTGGGCGACGGGATCCCACTCGATGCCGACCATGGGGTCGGTGCCTTGGGGTTGGATCGGGCGCTCAGGAGTGACGGCGACCTCGCGCATCTCGCCAGCGGGATTGCGGACTTGGAGAGTGACCGTTTTCCATTTCTCATCGCGGAGGTATTGAGAGAATTGTTGGAGGCTGTAGAGTTTGGAGCCATCGACCGAGAGGACTCGGTCCCCCCTGGAAAGTCCGGCGTCGGCCGCAGGGCTATTTTTGCTGACCTTTCCAATGATGGCCTCGCTGGAGGTGCCGATGCCGACTTGGCGGAGGCCGCGGCGTTGGAACCAGCGACTGTCTTCCGTCTTAAAGCCGGAGCGCAGGGTGATGGGCTCCGTGGAACCGGGGCGCTCGATGGTGTAGGTGATTTCCTTGCCGCGGCTGAGGATGATGCGCTCGGTGACGGAGTCGAGTGAGCCAGCGAATCCGCGGACTGGCTCGCCATTGATGGCGGTGATTTTATCGCCGAGTTGCAGGCCAGCCTTGGCCGCTGGGCTGCCGGGGACGAGGAAACCGATCTCCGTGTTGGGGATAAAATCTGCGGGTTTTCCGACTTTCCAGACCACCACGGCGGAGAGCAGGGCGAGCAGGATGGAGAACAAGGGGCCGGCGAAGGCGACGATGATCTTGTCGAGCGGAGTGATCGGCGCGAGAGGCTTTTCATCGGAGCTTTTGCCTTCGAGCGCCTCCATGGGAGCCATCTGAGGGAGCGCGACGAAGCCGCCGGCCGGAATCCATCCGAGTCCGTATTGAACCCCATTGATTTCCTTTTTCCAGATGGGAGCACCAAACCAGATTTGGAAACGGTCGATGCGCAGGCCACGCCATTTTGCAGCAAGGAAGTGGCCGAGCTCGTGGACGAAGATGATGACGTTGAAGATCATCAAGACGACGAAAATCAACAGGGCGACTTGGAGAACGGTGGAAATAACGGACATGAGACAGGCTCGGAGCTGTGGAAAACGTAGCGAGGGGAGTCCTCGCGGCAAGAGGATTAAAAAGCGGGAGCTTCCGGCTAGCGGAGGCCGACGGGTGGGCCGAGCACCTCGCGCATGACGATGTCGCGGCGGAGCTCGCTGCGTTTCCGGACGCTGGCTCGAATGCTGGGGAGGGCGGCGGCGTTGCGCGGCTTTCCAGGGAGCCCTTTGCTAGCAGCGACACGGTTGCGAGTGGCGGCGGCTCCGCCGGTGGTCGTCGCCTTGGTTTCGCGGATTTGGCGAAGGCGTTCTTCGAGGTCGCGTTGGTGTTTTAGGACGGCAGCAGCCTCGGCCAGCGCCTCATCGCGCAGGGCGGCGGGAAGATCTGGCGGCAGGGTCTGACGCAACACGGGCCGCAGCACGGACCGCTCCAAGGGGGGCGGGACCGAGGCTTGCTGCGGGCGTGGCATGAAAACTGGCTCGGGCTCGGGCTCGAACATTTCCTCGTCCTCCATTTCCTCGGCGGCCTTCTTCTTCGCCTCCATGCGGCTGGATAGCCAGGAGCCGAGGGCGAGGACGACGATGATGACGATTTGGAGGTTATCGAGGATCCAGTTCATGGGATGTGCTTTTTAGGAATCTCAGGCTCCAGCTTCGGGCTTGGAGATGCTGGTGCGCATCTCGGTGTCGGATTTCACGTTCTCCATTTTGTAATAATCCATCACGCCCAAACGACCGCTGCGGAAGGCTTCGGCGATGGCGAGCGGGACTTGTGCCTCGGCCTCAACGACCTTTGCTTTCATTTCCGCGACGCGTGCGACCATTTCCTGTTCGAGGGCGACGGCGGCGGCGCGGCGAATTTCGGCTTGGGCTTGGGCCATGTTTTTGTTGGCTTCAGCTTGTGCCTCTTGGAGTTGCGCACCGACGTTCTCGCCGACATCGACGTCTGCGATGTCGATGGAGAGAATTTCAAAGGCGGTTCCAACATCCAGGCCGCGGTGAAGCACGACTTTTGAAATCGAGTCCGGGGATTCGAGCACGGTTTTGTAGGATTCCGCCGAGCCGATGGTGGTGACGATGCCTTCGCCAACACGGGCAATGATGGTTTCCTCCTTCGCACCGCCGACGAAGCGGTCGAGGTTGGTGCGGACGGTGACGCGGGCGCGGACTTTCACCTGGATGCCGTCTTTGGCAACGCCGTCGATGGTGGTGCGGCCGGAGGCAGGATTCGGGCAGTCGATGACTTTGGGATCAACGGAGGTGCGGACGGCTTCCACGACGCTTTTTCCGGAGCCTTTGGTGGCCAAGTCAATGGCGCAGGCGCGGTCCCAGTCGAGCTCAATGCCAGCTTTCCGAGCGGCGATAAGAGCTTGGATGGTCGGGATCACGTTGCCACCGGCAAGGAAGTGGGCCTCGATGTCGTTGATCGGGATTTCAATTCCAGCCTTTTTCGCAGTGATGCGCGCGTCCACCACCATCCCGTAAGGGACTTGACGGAGGCGCATGGCGACGAGGTCGGTGAAGCCGACGTAGGCACCAGCGAGCCAAGCGCGGAGCCAAACACTGAAGAACGAGAGGACGATTCCGAAAATCACCAGTCCGAGGACGGCGACGACGATGAGGATGATGGTGGAGAAGTCAGGCATGGTCTTGGTTGGTAGGGGTCAGTGGTTTGGTTTCAGAAACGATGAGCCGGAAGTTGTCGGCATCGATGATTTGGAGAGAGGCCCCGGCGGGAGCTTGGCCGGATTGGCAGAAAGCTTCGTAGCGAGTGCCATCCACGCTGACGTATCCGCTGGGCGAAAGCATGGTGAGCGCGGCGGCGTTTTTGCCGATCAAATTCCGCGCCTCATCGCTGACGGCTTGGCTCACAGCGGTGATTTCCTTGGTGAGGAAAGCGCGTTTTCCAAGGCGAGTTTTGGGAAGGATGCGGAATTCAAAAAACAAGGCACCCGAGCTGATCACAATGGCCGCGAGGAGCGCGAGAAGGCCGCCGCCAGTGCCAAACTCGAGAAATGCGATAACGCAACCACTGAACATCAGCAAGGCGCCGATGCTGCCAAGAATGGCACCCGGCACAATCACTTCCAGCGCGATCAGCGAGATCCCCAAGGCAAACAGCAAGATGATTAAAGTCATGAGAGCACCTCCACGAGCAATCCGAATTCCCCTTGCCGCGTGACCACCACCGGCACTCCCGCATCTGCGAAACCGACGGCAAGGCGTGCTTCGTAGCGTTTTCCTGCGATTTCCACTTGGCCGCTTGGGTAGAGTGGCGTCACCGCGATGCCCGTTTGGCCGGCCATGGTGGCGGCGCGCACTGAGGCACTCACGTAGCTATCCGGCTCACCGCGCACCGCAGCATCGAGGACCATGTGCCCCCAGAGTCCGCCACGCGGCAGGAATCTGAGCAGTCCGAGAAACATCAACATCGCCAAAATCACTCCCGCAAGCACGTTGGCAAGCGGCCTGACGAACACATCGCTGGATAGCTCAAGCGGCTCGCTAGGCCACAAGTCGCTCATGGACCACACGAGTGAACCGAGCATCATGGTGATGCCTAGCAAGGCCAAGACGAAGGTTCCCGGAAAGAACACCAGATCGATGATAACCAAGGTGATGCCAATGATGAAAAATAGGAGCGGTTCATGCCCGGAAAGCCCCGCTGCGTATTGGGCAAAGAAGACGATGCCGAGGAAACTGAGCCCAAGGACGCCAAAAATGCCGAAGCCTGGCGTTTTAAATTCGATGAAAAGACCGAGCAGGCCGAGCCCGAGCAAAATGGGGGTGGCCAGCGTGAGGTATTGTGCAAGTTTTTCAGACCAAGTGACTTCCAAAGTTACCACGGAATAGTTCCCCGGGCCGTGAAGGGTATCAAGAAGCGCGGTGATGTTTTCTGAAATGCCGGAACCGAGGAGCGGTTGGGGTGGGTCGCCGTAAAGTTTCATCGCTTCAGTGGCGGTCAGCGAGAGAAGCTCCCCCTTGGGCTTGATGACTTCATCACCGATTTTCAGCTCATAATCCATGTCGATCATCGCGGAAATCACCTCGCCACGGTATCCTTTACCTTCGGAAATGGCGCGGACGCGAGCGCGGAGATAACTCACGATTTTTCCACGCATGGTCTCATCGATTTCGCCGCCAGTGGCCAAAACAGGGGCCGCCGCGCCAATGACGGCACCGGGGGCAAAGTGGATTTCATCCGTGCCGGCAGAGATCAAGGCTCCAGCGGAAATCGCTTCTTGGTTGATGTAAGTGACGGTTTTGCCCGGAAATTTCTCGAGCGCTTTGAGCATTTCAAAGGTGACATCCAGCGCGCCGCCGGGGGTTTCCATGTCGAGGACGACGGTGTCCACTTTTTGTTCGATCGCCTCCTTGAGGCCACGGCGCAGGATGTAGAGCTCAGGCGCAGCAATCTGTGCCCGCACTGGGATCACCACCACCTTGGACATTTTGCCTGCCGGAGCCTCGCCCTCCGTCACGGTTGGTGGCGCGTCTTGCGCACGCAGCGAGGCAGCGGACACAAGTCCGAAAGCGGCGGCGAAAATCACGGGAAAAACCTGAAACACGCAGGTAACATGTTGCCACATCATGCGAGAAGCAAGCTTCCGAGTTTGGAAGATTGAGGTTATTTTCCAACCCCTTCTGTCAATTCAGCCCCATCATCAACCTGATGAGGGGGCTGTTGCCTTTTTTTAAAAAAACGGCAACAGGCTCAATTCTCTTGCAAATCCATCGCTCAAGAGCTTTCTTGCGCGCTCAACCTCCAACTAGGACGGTCTGGCCACCGAGCAATCCGTGGTGCTGGATCCATCCCCTACGACCATGAGCGATACCAAAGAAATCAACCTGAAAGACTATCAACTCCACGAAGGAGACACCGGCAGCGCCCCTTACCAAGTGGCTCTCCTCACGCAGCGCATCTTCCACCTCACGGACCACTTGAACATCCACAAAAAGGATTTCTCGTCGCGCCGTGGACTGCTCACCTTGGTTTCCCAGCGCCGCAAGCTTCTTGACTACATCAAGAAGGGTTCTGACGAGCGCTATCAGCAGGTCATTCAAGGCCTCGGACTCCGCCGCTAATCCAATTTCACAAAACGGCCACGGGAACACCTCGTGGCTGTTTTGTAAACCGGTCCCAGCTCTCAAATGAGCCGCTTGGATCGCCAGACGAAATCTCTCCCCGGCCGCCAATATGCGCGCCGGGGAATTTGTCTGAAATGATGAATGCCCGCACGGCATCCCGCCGTCCGGGCTGTACGCACAGAAATAAGAAAATAAGTAGATTATGAATATCCATACACTCACGGCCGACGTCGGAACCAATCCGATGACGTTCGAAACCGGCAAAATTGCCAAACTCGCCGATGGCGCCGTCACCGTCCGTTGCGGCGACACCATCATCCTCGTCACTGCCGTCTCTTCCACCAAGGTGAAGCCCGGCCAGACTTGGTTCCCACTTTCCGTGGAATATAAGGAAAAAGCCACCGCTGCCGGCGTATTCCCAGGCGGCTACTTCAAGCGCGAAGGCCGCCCAACCGAAAAGGAAATCCTCACCTGCCGCATGACGGACCGCCCACTGCGTCCGCTCTTCCCGAAAGGCTACCTTTACGAAACGCAGATCGTCGCCATCCTCCTCAGTGCCGACGGCGTGAACGACTCCGACATCCTCGCGATGAACGGCGCCTCCGCCGCCCTCTGCCTTTCCGACATCCCCTTCGCCGGCCCGATCGGTGCGGTGCGCGTCGGTCGAGTTGACGGAAATTTCGTCATCAACCCGACCCACGACGAGCGCGCTGACAGCGACCTCGACCTGATCTACGTCGGCGACAAGACCAACGTCATCATGATCGAAGGCCAAGCCGACGAGATGCCTGAAGACGAATTCATCAAGGCCCTCCATTTTGCCCAGGAAGCCGTCGCCAAGCTGGTGGCCGCCCAGGAAGAGTTGGTGAAACTTGCCGGCAAGGAAAAACGCTCCTACGAGCTCACCCTCGCCAAGGAAAACCTCCTTGAAATCGCTTACGAAATCGCTGGCGACCGCATCGAGTCCGCGATCTACGCGCCTTCCAAGACCGAGCGCGCCAAGAAAGTCGGCGCACTCCGCGACGAAGTCGAAGCCGCCATCAAGGAGCGTGCTCCAGAAGCAACCGACTTCGATGTCGAGCAAGCTTTCGAATACCTCCAGAAGAAGGCATTCCGCATCTCCATCATGGAAAAAGGCGTCCGCGCCGACGGCCGTGCCATCGGTGATCTCCGCTCGCTTTACGGCGAAGTCGGCACTCTGCCACGCGTTCACGGTTCCGCGATTTTCTCCCGTGGGGAAACTCAGGCGCTCGCCATCACCACCTTGGCTCCTGCCGACGAAAAGCAACACTTCGACAACTACGCCGGTGGCGAGAACGAGAAGCGTTTCATTCTCCACTACAATTTCCCTCCATTCTCCGTCGGCGAATGCGGACGCATGGGTGGCATCAATCGCCGCGAAATCGGTCACGGCTCGCTCGCCGAGCGCTCCATCGAGCCAGTCATCCCGGACGAATCCGTCTTCCCCTACGCCATCCGCGTCTCTTCGGAAGTCATGGAATCCAATGGTTCCACCTCGATGGCCTCAGTTTGCGCTGGCACCATGGCCCTCCTCGATGCCGGGGTCCCGCTCATCCGCCCGGTCGGCGGCATCTCCGTCGGACTCGTCACCGAGAACAACGAAGACGGCTCCATGAAGTCTCACAAGATGCTCCTCGACATCATCGGTTCCGAGGATTTCTACGGCGACATGGACTTCAAACTCTGTGGCACCAGCGAAGGTGTGACCGGTTACCAACTTGACCTCAAGCTCGCCGGCCTCCCGCTCGCCATGCTTGAAGAAGCGATCCACATCGCCAAGGCTGGCCGGACCAAGATCATCGAGAAAATGGCTGAGTCCATCCTCGAGCCCAAGCCGCTCAGCCCGCACGCCCCACGCATTGTTTCCGTCAAAATCCCAGCAGATCGCATTGGCGAGCTCATTGGACCAGGCGGCAAGAACATCAAGGGCATCCAGGCCGAGTCCGGCGCCGAGATCAACATCGAGGACGACGGCACCGTGCACATCTACGCTTCCAAACAAGAAGGCCTCGACCGCGCAAAAGCGATGATCGACCGCATGTTCCAGGAAATCGAAGTGGGCAAGGTGTACACCGGCAAAGTGGTTTCCATCACCCAGTTCGGAGCCTTCATGGAAGTGCTTCCTGGCAAAGACGGACTCGTCCACGTGTCTGAACTTGCAGAAGGCCGCACTGAAAAAGTTGAGGACATTGTCAAAAAAGGCGACGTCATCACGGCCAAGTGCCTTGGAGTCGACGAAAAAGGCCGCGTGAAAATGTCACGCCGCGCCTGGCTCCGCGACCAAGCTGCCGCTGAAGCCGAAGCCGCCGGAACCTCCGCAGAATAATTCAACGATTGGGGGAGCTCTCTCTCCCAGTTTCAAAGATCATTCATCGCCAACCGGCACTCCTGCAAGGGAGTGCCGGTTTTGCTTCGCGCAGCGCCCGCCCCGGGAACGCTGAGCCCCAGCTCGGCGGGGACCCACTCGTTCTACCTCAGAAAGGAAGATTCAACTTCGGTCAAATCAGCGGGACGTTCCACACTCGCGTTTTTCGGACAAAAGCGGCAAGCCAACCATCAGGCGGAAGCACTTCACGCAGCGCCCCCCGGGAACGCTGAGCGCCAGTTCGGCGAGGACCCACCCGTTCTGCCTCAGAAAGGAAGATTCAACTTCGGTCAAATCAGCGGGACGTCCCACTCTCGCGTTTTTCGAACAAAAGCGGCAAGCCAACCATCAGGCGGAAGCACTTCGCGCAGCACCCCCCCGGGAACGCTGAGCCCCAGCTCGGCGAGGACTCACCTCCTCAAGCGTGATACTCCTGGATGCTCTTCACCGTGAATTCCTTTTCCTTCAGCGAGCGCATCGCCTTCACGGTGGCCTCGGCAGCAGCGAGGTTGGTGGCGAGGTAAATTTTCTGCGCAAT
>JBILPN010000018.1:0-13806 GCA_044373865.1 Luteolibacter sp.
ACCTTGGACGTGGACTTGGAAAAGTGACGCCGCCGGTAGCAGGTAGTTTACAACAAAGCAGCCGCTTGCTTTTCCGTCTTCCATACTCTTCAAGGCTTGATAAGCCCAGATCATTGCTGAAAAGCTATAGACTTGTTCAAAACGCGCCAAGTGAGTGAAAGGAATGATGGTTGATGCCCCGGTTTTTGTCTCGAATGCCGTCCCATACTTCCAACGCATGTATTTTGAAACATCCCGATTTCGGCCAAGGCGCAAATCAAAATAAACAAATACATTCTTCGTGCTATTTAGCTTTCGGAGAATCTTTGTCGCTGCATGGCGATAATAGAATCCAAATATCAAGCGTGCAAAAATTGGAATGGGCCAAAATAACAGGATCATTCCGGAAATGATCCAATTGAGGCAGCGCTTGAGTTGCGAGTGTGCTGAGACGCATCGAAGAATCACGTTTTTGATGATCTCCAAGCGGCGAATCGGCTGCAAGGTAAAGGGCTGATCAACATGTTTTGCTGCTCGATAGATGCCTCCAATCCGTCGTTTGAGCAAAGATGTGCCAATCAAGTCATGCTTCTTTTTTAGTCCAATTCCCAAATCTCTCGCAATACTTGCTAGATATCTTCTTGCGGAAGGAGGCAATGCAGTTTCTACATTCACGTTGAATTCAGCATGCAATGGGCTCCCATAACATTTTTGAAGCTCCAAAAAACACAATTCAATGATGTGCATGCAAATCAGGGCATGAAGAAATTCCGATTTGCTGTCACTCGGGCTCATACGTCCATCCGCGAAGGCCAAATTCGCACCATCTGCCCATGCGATCCGTTGATAATTCCGTGTGCATTTCAGAAACGTTTCATTTGCTTCGTGAAGTGCTTTTTTGCGAATTCGCGCGCGCGTTTCTTGACTGAAAGACTCAGGTTGCTGAACGCGAAATCGATATTGGTCGCAGGGCTTCAGCGTTGCGACAATGTATTCCGTAGCAACGCTTTCACTCATCGGAGTAATCCTGAAAATCATTTGCCTGAATACTATTCAAATACCAAGCACTTGCAGCGACGTCAATCCAAGTGTGAATATCACGCCCCGTCACCCAGAGGCGTTCAATCATCCGGCAGCGTTCGCCCAACCAGACCCAAGGTGTTGGTCCTTTTTGCTCAAGCGCACAATGCTTTTTGAAGCCCCAAACTCCTTGATCATAAAAATAAACAGTTGGATAGGATTGGCGATTGGAACCGGCTTTTACGTCAAGAAATGATTCGATGAAGCCGTTCTCATTCAGGCTCAGCGCGCGGTATGGGTGATCATCTTGTGCTTTCCATGCCGATGCACACGAATCACAATTCCCTGATTCCAGCATATTGAAAGCGCGGTCAATCAGGCCGGGGGTAACCATTACGGTATTGCCCAAGAGAACAATAAAGTTTTCAGCCTCGGGGTATAACTTCTCAACCTCTAATACGGCGTGTCGAATCACATCTTTATGCTGGCTTTCAGGAGTTGCCAAATTCAATGGTCTATCAATAATTGATACGCCCTCTTTTTGTGCGATTGTTTTTATCATCGCACATTCCGTTGAAATAAAAACCGCGTCAGTTTTGCTGGAAAGTTTGCTGGCACGCATTGGATAACACACCACAGGAACTCCCATGATCGGAATTACATTTTTATTTTGAACTGTGGCATTGCTGCCTTTTGCTGTGATGATAACGACATTTTTCATAAGCTAAATTCTGGATATGGGTGGTTTTACCCATCTCGCGAATATGATTTTTTCAGATACGCAAAATCTAACTATCTTCGGGGTGGAGTCAATCACGAAAATTGGTCCTGTATTTTAAATTAATGTCTTGTAAATGAGTGAGTTGCATCTGTGCCAATGCTAGGCACCCTTGCGTTTGACGGGGATGCCTGTGATTCGCCTCAGCCTCCTTAAACAGGAGACTCGGAATCCACTCTTCCGGGGGGGAGGGATTTTTTTAGCGGCTACTTGCATAGCTCGTTCCTCTCGGATCATCTCGCGGCAGAAAGCTCTGCAATTTTCGAGGAAATCCGCCGCTTGTTGTGGATGAAGCCTCTCACCGCAAGGAACGATTTCGTTCGGCAACGCTTTTCCATAAATCATTTCGAAGATGTCGGCGTAATACCTACAAGTTGCACCATCGACATGAAGCAACTGATCTTCCTGAGTGATGTCGCCGACGTTGAAATCTCGCTTTTCATCAAGTGTCGTTCCCAATCGATTTTCCATCCATTGAATGTCTTTTTGTTCTAATGAAAGACTATCTTTCACCATGGATTGACAGACACGGAACGGCTCGCCTTTCATCTCAAGAAGCGGTGCTAAGATCCTTTTATTCTCTTTTAGTGCATCTGGCCCGCTTCCATAGTCCGGTCCAAATTTTCGATAGGCATAAAGGATGGCGCAGGCTTCACGACACAAACTTTCATTCATCCGAACCGATGAGGGATTTTCCAAGGATGGCATGCCAATTTCTGCACGAAAATCAGCCACGATGCATTGATTCTTCAGAGTATTTGGGTCAAACTTCTTAAGAGTCACCTGATCTCTGCCAAAAACGAGGTCAAATTTTTTGAATCGTTGACGGTATTGCAGGTGGAAATCACTAAAGTTAAGTTCTGAATTGCTATGCTTCAGGCGTTGTTGGAAGAAAGATATCTTGAAGGCAATCGGTGGTCTAACGTATCCAATTACTTGGATAGAATCAAAAAACGGTTTCAAAAAATCACGCAGGCGGATGATGCCTTGCTTGTCAATTAATGTTAAGGATTCGCCTGAAAGGATAGAATTCTTGGCGGTAGAAGATTTCAGAATTTCAATAAACTGACTTCTTAATATTTCAGCATCTGAGGCGACTTGTTCGGGAGTATCACCACGCTTTTGAAACCAATGGTATCGATGAGGTTCGCTGGAAAACATTGCATACAGCGCTGCACCCATATTTCTGCGCTTGCCAAGAGTTAAATACAACCAATCCGAATCCGTCTCATGATCTGCTAGATTCAATTGGATCGATGTCGTTCCCGTTTTGTGCATGCCTATGTGAATCCAGCAGCATTTCATGGATGTGGTAGGTCCTCAGAGAGGTGAATTTGGTTTTTGGAAATACGTAGAAGTTTTATGTCTCGTCGATTTCCGTAGACTGTCGAATTTTCAGAAACGACTCGTCAATGATTTTCGGATAACTGATAGATCTTGTGTATTAGATTGTGGTTGAAAATCGTAATACCAACTGATGATTTTTGCTATGACGGTGTGTCTTAATCTTTAATCAAGACACGAGTTTTGCGGCGAGCTTTCCTAGGATTTGCCTGGCGAGCCTGAGCTGCGGATTCTCCGAAAAACTCGAGTGAGAAGGGAGGAGGCCACTGGATGCGGCATCGTCCAGGGACATCAAAGCAACGTTGAGAGAGGGTCCCCCGGCCTTGGCTGGTGGCTAGAAGTAGATTGATGAAATTTTTGACGTGGCGATGACTTGGTTTTTCAGAATTTCGCCAAAATGCGTCCAGTCCTCCTTGGAAGGTTAAATGAGGAAGATTGTAAACGGCTTTACCCAGCGTGATCACAGGGACTTGATGCACGAGACCAGAAATTCCCACGGAACTATTGATATTTACAACGCCTCGTGAATGGGAAAGAAGCGTCGGCAAATGCACACGGTCCACATACAAGAGGCGCCCGCCGCCGAGGCGATTGTCCAAACCTGTGATTAGATCCATGTAATCTTTGTAGCCTCGGTCCATGGGATGAACCTTAAATACAAGTTTACTATCAGATGGCGCGTGATGCTCAAAGGAGCTTACAACGAGCTTGATGAATTGTTCGATTGATTGAAAATTTGAGCACTGGGTGATTTGGGTGTCACTGTGAACTTGGAGAGGTACGGCGTAATAGTTGCCTGACATCTCGCTGGCGAAAACGCGATCATATTCGCTGTCCCGGCTCCGTTCGAAAAACCGCCAGAGATGAATGACGCCATGCTTGAAATGCCCCCAAAGTTTCATTTCCCGCTGATCGACAAAATTTGGGAAGAGAGGTGAAGTGATTCGGCTCGCTAGAAAATTTGCACAAAATGCGATGAGCTTTGCCGGGGTGCTCACCTGACAAAGCTCGGGTGGAGTTGCAACCGCGACGGGAGCGTCCCCGCCGGCAAGGAGCTCTTGCCAAGATTCAAATAATTTAGAAAGAGGGGGATTTTTAATGCTGAAGACCGTAACACAATTCGGCCGGATCAGCCCTAGCTCAAAAACAAAACATCCAAGTTTCAAATCCCCCGCCAAATTCCATGCGATCTGGTTGTAAGGTCGATAGTGATTGTAAACGAAAAAGGTGTCGTAGTTTTCCCGTTGCACCAGTTCGCGCAACCATTCATCGAATTGCTCCAGAGGCTTCCTAAACAGGTGGGTGCGAATTCCACGAAATTGATAGATAATGTCTGGAGCGCAGAAGAACACTTTTCCCACTTCATGCCCCACATCTTGAAGATCCAAGGCGAGTCGTGACATTCCGGCCTCCCAATCGCCTTGGACAATCAAGATCTTACGCGTTTTCATCGGTGTCGCTGTTTTGCCGGCCAGGGGATTGGCATGGATTGATTTCTCTCGCTCATTTGAGGGATCAGCTTGATCTACCAAGTTGGAAGCCGGGCAAACGGTTGAGGTGTTTGATGAAGGTTGCAACATAGATGGGGGCTGCCAATGCGTCATTTTTCCTCGTGAGATTCAATTTTCATTGCGTCTGATTTGAGAGTCTAAGGTAGCTTCAGAGCGTATCGTTTTGAATAACTCCGTCAATATTGAAAAGGCAGGATTCAGGGGGTCGGGCTTCGAGTCCGTTACCAGCGGATGGCAGCGGCAGCCCAGGTGAGTCCTGCGCCGAAGACCACGAGCACGATGTTGTCGCCGCGCTTGAAGGCACCGCTGCGGTTGGCCTCATCCAATGCAATGGCAACTGCCGCCGCTGAGGTGTTCCCATACTTGTCAAGATTGACGAAGACTCTCTCATTGGGCACCGCGAGGCGGTCGGCAATGGCGTCAATAATCCGCAAGTTTGCCTGATGGGGAATGACGCATGCAATGTCTTCTGCTTGCAAACCAGCACGCTCGATCACTTTCTCGGCAGCTTCTTTCATGCGGTTCACCGCATGCTTGAAGACCTCCTTGCCCATCATGGTGAGAGTGAATAACTGATCTCCCACATTGCTTTGGGTGATGGGACAGGCACTCCCGCCGCCCGGAATGTTTAAAAGATGCGTAAGATTTCCATCCGTTCCCATTTCCGTCGCGAGGATCGCGCCCTCGCCAGGAGCTGCCGCGCGCAACACTGCGGCACCGGCCCCATCGCCAAAGAGCACGCAGGTGCTGCGGTCTTGCCAGTTGGTGACGGTGGAAAGTTTCTCTGCCCCAATAATCAGTGCGTTTTTGAATGCTCCGTCAGAAATCAGCCGTTTGGAGATCTTCATCGCATACAAGAAGCCGGAGCAAGCGGCTGAAATGTCAAAAGCGACGGCACGATTCGCACCTAACATTTGTTGGACGTAACAAGCCGTCGCGGGAGTTGGCGTGTCTGGCGTGATGGTTGCAACGATGATGAGCTCGATATCCTCGGGAGCCAATCCCGCCTGATCGAGCGCGCGTCGGGCGGCATGCGTCGCCATGTGTGAGGTGAATTCTCCTTCTGCGGCAATCCTACGCTCACGGATTCCCGTGCGGCTGACAATCCACTCGTCACTCGTATCGACCGCAGCAGCCAGATCGGCATTGGTTAAGATTTTTTCCGGCAAATAACTGCCTGTTCCCGCGATGCAAACTTGGATGGCCGACGACGTCAATTCACTCATGCGGGGGTGAGACTGAAACTCATAAGCGCCAGCCACAAGTGCGAAGTGGAAATTCAACGAAGCGAAAGTGCTCAGGCCGCCCCTGCTTCTTGCAGCGTGGCAAGGGCCTCTTCAATCCGCGGATTGACACGGGTCTCCACGGTTTCAAGGCCGACCCGAATCGCATTTCGCACCGCTAGGGCAGAGGATGACCCGTGGGCGATGATCACCACCCCGTTCACGCCCAGAAGCGGGCTGCCGCCATACGTTTCATAACTGCTCTTTTCCTTCAGCGCTTTGAACGCACCCTTTGCGAGCATGGCACCGGCGATGCGCATCGGATTCCCCTTAATTTCGGTCTTCAGCCACTTTGAAACCGCCTTGGCAGTGGCCTCAATGGTCTTCAGCATGATATTTCCAACAAATCCGTCGCACAAAACCACGTCCAGCTCGGTCTCGAAAAGATCACGCCCTTCGACATTTCCGACGAAATTGATCCCGGGAGTCTGCCGGAGAAGCTTGAACGTCTCCTTGGTGAAGGTCGTGCCCTTTTCATCTTCCTCGCCGTTGGACATGAGTCCCACTTTAGGGTCTTTCACCCCTAAAACTCCTTTGGCGAAGGCCGTTCCCATCACGGCGTAGGCAACCAAGTGCTCAGGCTTGGCCTCGGGATTCGCGCCTGCATCAAGAATATGGCAAATTCCATACTCGTTTGGCAGCGCTGAGGCGATTCCTGCTCGATCCACTCCTGGCAGAGTTCGCAGCTTGAGAGTGGCTGCCGCAACGGCGGCACCGGTGTTTCCTGCGGACACAAATGCGTCGGCGGTTCCAGCTTTGACCATGTCCATGGCAAGACTGATCGACGAAAGTTTCTTCCGGCGCACCGTTTTGGCACCCGGTTCACCCATGCCAATTACCTCCGGTGCATGCACGATGCTCACGCGCGAATCTGTCAAATCAAGCCCTTGCCTGAGACTCTCCGCGATCAAAACCTCTTCAATACCAACCAAATACAGATGCTTGAGCTTCGGATAAAAGCGCAGCGCATCGATGGCGGCTCCGATATTGACTGCGGGGGCATGATCCCCGCCCATGGCGTCGAGTGCGACTTTCATTGAGTGCGTTGGATGGCGATTGAAACAGTCAGATTGCACAAAAATTACCGCTCAAGGACGAGCCCTAAGCGGTAACTGATAAAATTCATCGGGCGCTCGGCTCTTAGAGAGCTTCCACGTCGAGCACTTGCCGGTCGCGGTAATAGCCACAAGACGGACAAGCAATGTGCGATGGCACTTTGCTTCCGCACTCAGGGCAGCTCTTGAAGATCGGTGCACGCCAACGAGTTGCGCCACGGCGCATTTTCTGACGGCTTTTGGATTGGCGGCGCTTTGGTACGGCCATGGTCTTAGTTCAGTTAGGTTTGGTCCTTTAGGTCCTTTAAAATGTCGAGAGCTGACCAACGATCATCACTCTCGGCGCGGGGCGGAGTGGGTAGCCCATCTTCAGGCAACTTGTCCACTGATAAATATCGGGAATCAATTTCACACTTCTGGGGCACGTCTCCTTCTTCACAGCGAGGATCGACTGGGAAATTGATCAGAATCTCCTCTCGCAAGGCATCGGATGCATCAATTTCACCTTCCTGCTCGATTTCGAGTGAAACGGCCGCCCCCTCGAGGCGAATGGTTTGGATAAAGGGGTGCAAAGTCCTGACGCAGGTGAATTCAAACGGCGCGGACAACTCGCCTGTCAGCAGCAGTTCTGGGCCAAAACGCTGCACCCACAACTCGTATTCCAAGGGGCCAGTTGCCTGTGCATCCCCCTCTGGCAAATCAAAAATCTCCTTTGGCAGCTCGCCGGAAATCCACTTTCCCTCCTCTGGGAGTGCGGCTAGGTCAATCATCAAACGTCCTTTCATGCGCGGAATGTAACCAAGTGACGCCCTTCGCCAAGTCGCAATATTTTGCCCTCCCGGATCGTCATTTCCCGCTCGTATCCGGCGAGGCGACCGCTACCTTTTCGGCCATGCCCATCAATATTCCTCTACTTTCTCGCATTTGCGAGGCCCCCGGTGCTCCTGGATTCGAAAAGGAAATCCGCAAATTGGTTCTTTCCGAGCTCGCTGGACTCGCGGATTCGGTCCGCGTCGATAACATGGGCAATGTGATCGCCGTCAAAAATGGCAAGTCTTCGGCCAAAAAAACCATGGCCGCCGCTCACATGGACGAAATTGGCTTCATCGTCACCCACATCGACGAACAAGGCTTTGTGCGCTTCAATCCTGTCGGCGGATTTGACCCTAAAACTCTCACTTCCCAACGAGTGATCATTCACGGTCGCAAGGATCTCATGGGAGTGATGGGTTCCAAGCCTGTCCACATCATGAGCCCCGAGGAGAAGAATAAGGCGGTGAAAATCACGGATTACTTCATCGATACCGGGCTCGCCAAAAAGGACGTGGACCAATTTGTCGCCGTCGGTGACTTTGTGACCCGCCACTCGCCACTCATTGAACTCGGGGATTGCGTGAACGTGAAGTCGCTCGATAACCGCGCCTCGGTCTTTGTTTTGATCGAGACTTTGAGGGAGCTCGCGTCCTCCAAGCGCCAGCCAGCCTACGATTTTTACGCGGTTTTCACGGTTCAGGAGGAGGTCGGGTTGCGCGGCGCACAGGCGGCGGCACTCGAAATCCAGCCGCATTTCGGATTCGGCCTCGACACGACCATCGCCTATGATGTGCCCGGCTCAAAACCCGAGGAGCGCTGCACTTCCCTAGGAAAGGGGGCTGCGATCAAGCTCATGGATTCCTCCGTGATTTGCGATTACCGCATGGTGGAATTCATGAAAAAAACCGCGCAACACCACAAAATCAAGTGGCAGCCGGAAATTCTTGCTGCGGGCGGCACGGACACCGCCAGCCTTCAGCGCATGGTCGCTGGCGGATCCATCGCCGGCGCAGTTTCCATCCCGACACGCCACATCCACCAAACCATCGAGTCCTGCCATAAGGGCGACATCGTGGCTTGCATCCAACTCCTCACCGCCTGCATCTGCGAATTGGACCAACACGACTGGAGTCTCTAGGATCCAACGACCTAGGCAAATCACGACGCCCGCCCCCGGTTCTTCAGGGGCGGGCGTTTTGCATTCGATCGTTTGCTAAGTCTCTCATTCTGAGTTGATTGAATAGGGTTGCGTATTCGATATCTTGAAGTTCAGGATATCTTAATTAATTTTTTAAAAATTTCAGCGGCGCTCGCAATTTTCCGACCCATGAAATTTTTTTTCACCCGTCTGCTAGCCCCATCTCCCTGCACTGAAATCGATTCCAGACCTAGAAATCACTCATGATTTACTTTGTAATTACATCTCAATAAATACCACATGTTGTGTTGTGAATAATTTGTGGATACCACATGAGCAAAAACAGAATTGACCAAGCCCGGTCTCGGCTGCCAGTGTCCACAACGCCGCGCCTGCCGTGGCTGGTCTTATTTTCGCCCAATTCCACCCTTCGCCTGATCTTTTATGTCCACCACAACCACCGTCGCCATCGGAAACCGCACCTTCACCCTTGATCGCGAAAAAGCCGAACTCGCCTACGCCGGCAAGCGCGTCATCAACGGCAAGGAAACGATGTTCTTCAACATTCTCCCGCTCAAGTATCAGTGGGCGTATGATCTCTACAAGACGATGAAGAACAACCACTGGGAGCCAGAGGACATCTCGATGCAAAAGGACGTCGAGCAATGGCGCTCCAATGAAATTTCAGACGTCGAGCGCTGGATTATTAAAATGGGCATCGGTTATTTCTCGGCCGCAGAAGGCATCGTCGGCGACAATGTGCTCCACGTCGTTCGCGAGGTCGTCACCGCTCCAGAACTGAAACTCGTTCTTGGCCGGCATGCTCACGAGGAGAATATCCATGCGGATTCCCTCGTTTACATGATTTCCTCCCTCGGCATCAATCCTCACGAGTGCGAGGCCATGTTTGAGGACATTCCCTCCATCACGGCGAAAAATAATTTTGTTGTCTCGAACAGCAAGGCGCTCCGCCGAGACATCGACCTCACCGTCACGGCTAATAAGCAGTCCCTTGCCAAAAACATCTTCATGTTCGGCCAAGTCATGGAAGGAACTCAGTTCTACGGACTTTTTGGCATGATTCTCAGCCTTTACCGCCAAAACAAATTCCCCGGCATCGGCCAAATGTTCCGCTACACCCTGCGCGACGAATCAAACCACATCGAGGTCTTCCGCAATCTCCTCATGGATCTGATCGACGAAAATCCAGACGTCTGGACCGAAGACTTCCGCGAGGATCTGCGCGCAACCATGAAGGAGGGGATCACCCTGGAAAAACAATTCATCCGCGACTGCCTGCCGGTCTCGGCGCTTGGTCTCAATTCCGCGGATTTTGAAACCTACATCGATTATATTGCCGACCGCCGTCTCACTTCCTGCGGCCTCGCTCCGCTCAACGAATCCGTCTCCAACCCTTTCCCATGGCTCGCTGAGATGATGGATATCAAAAAGGAAACCAATTTCTTCGAAGGCCGCGTCACGGAATACCAAAAAGCCTCCGCCTTGGCTTCGGTGGATGATGATGAGCTTTGATGCGGCCCGGGCTTCTGGGTTTTCCGTGGCAGTGAACAGGAAGAGCTGATGATATCATGGCGGCGACCATCTCAGAAAAATTCGTGCAAGACTGCGGGGCGGCTTCCTCCTCGCGAGCAAAATCAATCGCAGGGAAAAGCACGGCAACCATGAACTCAACAGCTGGCCACGCGACATCATTCAAAAGAATCCTCGGTCTTCTCACCCCCGGGAACTGAAAACAAAAACTCAATCACCTTCTCCATAACATGTATCGCTCTCTCAATCTCAACGAAGATCTCGCTCTCAAACAAGTTGTCACCGACCGCTTCACCCTCACGGACCGCGGCTTCAACTGGCGTGAAGTTCTCTCCACTGACAAACGCATCCCCGTCGCCGACATCACCATCACACGTGGCACGGTCGATTCACACTTCTCTCTCGAAGATGTCGCCGACGCCATCGGCGACTCTCTCGCCGATCTCCTGATTTCACGCAGCGAGGACGAACAGTCGATTTTCTCCGAGGTCAACCGAAAGTTTGTCTCGGACGTCGCGCACTCGGTCGCGGCATCTCTCACCACTTCACTCGACGCCGGGGGGCGTCTCCGTCTCTCCGAAGGCGACCTCTACCTGCTCATCGAAAAGGCTCTGGTGGAAAATGAAGCGCACGACGTCGCCAAATCTCTAGCTTTCCGCCGCTCAATGCAAAAAACCGGCGTCGTGGATGTCCATATCGGCCCGAATTCTCTCCCTGTCCGGCTCATTCGCCGCAATGGCAACGTCGTCCCATGGTCCGAGACGAAAATTGAAATCGCCGTCCGTAAAGCCTTCCTCACCATCAAGGAAAATCCAGAACCTGCCATCGACATCGCCAAAGGTGTCACCGAGCGCATCCGCCGTGGCGATCAATCCTTTGTGCACATCGAGGACGTCCAAGACATCGTCCAAGAAGAACTCATGCGCCAAGGTCACTACAAGGCCGCCGAGCACTACATCCTCTACCGCGCGCAACGCAACCGCCTCCGCATCGAGGAGGAGGCCAATGCGGAAGATCCCAACCAAGAGCTCATGGTCACGGTCATCAACGACGATGGCGTCTCCTCTTTCTGGGATGGCAATGACCTCCGCAAGCGCATTTCCTACGCCTCCATCGGCCTCGATCTTAACCTCTCCGACGTGGAAATCGAACGCGAACTCCGCCGCTCGGTCGGAACCGAAATTTCTGAAAAGGATCTCAGAAACACCATCATCCTCAACGCGAAGGCGCTCATCGAAAAAGACGCGGATTTCGCGAAATTTGCCGGCCGCATCCTCCTTTCCTACATCTACGAGGAAGTGCTCGACTGGTCGATCTCTCGCGACGGAATCGACAAACTGAAAGCCGCTCACAAAATCGCTTTCAAATCTTACCTGAAATACGCGGTCTCCATCAAACGCATCAACCCCGAACTCCTCGAGGTTTATAACCTCGATAAAATCGCCGACGCCTTCGATCCCACCGCCGACCTCGACTTCGACTACCTCGGCATCCAGACCCTCTACGATCGCTACCTCATCGTTGACAAGACCGGCGCGAAACCTCGCCGCATCGAGACTCCACAGTTCTTCTGGATGCGCGTCTCCATGGGGCTGTTCAAGAAGGAAAAGGAAAATCGCGAGGATTGGGCCATCCGCCTTTACAACCTCTACAAAGGCCGCCGCTTCTGCTCCTCCACGCCCACGCTCTTCAATTCCGGCACGCTCCACAGCCAGCTTTCCTCCTGCTACCTCTACAAAGTGGACGACTCCATCGAGTCGATCATGTATCGTGGCATCGCCGAAAACGCCTTCCTCTCGAAGTGGGCCGGCGGCCTCGGTGGCTCATGGACTGCCGTCCGCGGCACCGGCGGCTACATCCAGGGCACCAACGGCGAGTCGCAAGGAATCATTCCTTTCCTCAAGCTCCACAACGATCAACTCGTCGCCGTCAACCAAGGCGGAAAACGCCGCGGCTCCGGTTGCGCCTACCTCGAGACCTGGCACAACGACATCGAGGATTTCCTCGAACTCCGCAAAAACACCGGTGACGAGCGCCGCCGCTGCCACGACATGAACACCGCCAACTGGGTTCCCGACCTCTTCATGAAACGCATGGAAGAACGCGGCACCTGGACCCTATTCCGCTCCAACGAAGTCCCCGATCTCCACGACCTCTACGGCTCTGCCTTTGAGCAGCGCTACTGCGAATACGAGAAAATGGCCGCCGATGGCAAAATTTGGTCCCGTCAACTCCCGGCCATCGAGCTCTGGAAATCCATGCTCAAAATGGTCTTCGAGACCGGCCACCCATGGATCACCTTCAAAGACCCCTGCAACGTCCGCAGCCCCCAAGACCACTGCGGCGTCATCCACTCCAGCAACCTCTGCACCGAGATCACCCTCAACACCTCCGACGAGGAAACGGCCGTCTGCAACCTCGGCTCCGTCGTCCTCGACACCCACATCACCCGTGACGGCGCGCTCGATCACGAGATGCTCAAGGAAACCATCACCGTCGCCATCCGCGCCCTCGACAACGTCATCGACATCAATTTCTACCCCACCGCAGCCGCGAAGACCGCCAACACCCGCCACCGCCCCATCGGCCTCGGCGTCATGGGCGTCCAAAACGCACTCTACAAGCGCAACCTCGCTTTCGCTTCCGACGCCGCCGTCGAGTTCAACGACGAGTTCATGGAAGCCATCGCTTACTACGCCTACAACGCCTCCAGCGACCTCGCCTCCGAAGTCGGCACCTACAGCAGTTACAAAGGCAGCAAATGGGACCGCGGCCTCCTCCCGCAGGACACTGTCGATCTCCTTGAGACCGAGCGCGGCCGCAAGATCGACGTCCCTCGCGGCGGAAAAATGGACTGGTCCGTCGTCCGTGAGAAAATCGCCAAGCACGGCATGCGCAACTCCAACGTCCTCGCCATCGCCCCCACCGCCACCATCTCGAACATCATGGGCACCACCCCCTGCATCGAGCCCAACTACAAGAACCTCTACGTCAAATCCAACCTCGGCGGCGAGTTCATCATCCTCAACGCCGAGCTCGTCAAAGACCTCAAAAAGCTCAACCTCTGGAACCAGGAAATGCTCGACCAGCTCAAGTATTTCGACGGCGAGCTCGACGCCATCGACGAGATCCCAGAAGCCCTCAAGCTCAAGCACAAGACCGTCTTCGGCATCGGCTTCGAATACATCATCGACGCCGCCGCCCGCCGCCAAAAGTGGATTGACCAAGCGCAAAGTGTGAATCTCTTCCTCGCCACTCCCGAGATCAAGACGCTCAGCCACATGTATCGCCGCGCCTGGGACAAAGGCCTCAAAACCACCTACTACCTCCGCAC
>JBILPN010000019.1:0-13802 GCA_044373865.1 Luteolibacter sp.
AATTCTGCCCTGCCTGCTCTTTCACTGCCGATGACCTCCGCCGCGTCCGCCGTTTCGGTTGCAGCGAATGCTACTCAACCTTTGCCGACGAGGTCAGCCAACTGGTCCGCGGCATGCACAAAGGCCCATCCCACGTCGGAAAAGTCCCGGAAGGCCTCATGGCCATCCAATTCCGCAACCAACGCATCGAGGAACTCCGCTCCAGACTCGATCTCGCCATCGCTTCTGAAAGCTACGAGGAGGCAGCCGGAATCCGTGACGAAATCCGCAACCTAGATGAGGTCCCAGGCCAGCTTTCCTGAATTGATCCAGAACTCTACCCAAACATGATGCGCTTCACCACTCTCATCAAACACCCTGCCGACTGGATGACTGGCGGCAACGGGGAACATGGGGCCGTGCTGACATCACGCATCCGCCTAGCACGGAATCTTCGTCATCACCCTTTCCCCGGCTGGGCAAAGCGTGACCAACGCGCCGCGGCCCTCGATCTGATGCGCCCCGCCGTCGAGGCTCTCCCCGCCATGAAAGGCGCATTTTCCCACGAACTCGGGGATCTCACTTCCGTCCAAAAACAAGTCCTCGTCGAGCGCCACCTGATCTCACGCGAACACGCCGCTCGCGGCGATGGCTCGGCCGCCGTCATTGAACGACGCCAGACTTTCAGCCTCATGCTCAATGAGGAGGACCACCTCCGAATGCAAGCCATCCGCCCGGGGCTCCAACTCTCCGCCGCTTTCAACGCTCTCTCGGCACTCGATACGGAACTGGAAAGCTCGCTGGAATTCGCCTTCGACCCCAGCCTCGGCTACCTCACCACCTGCCCCACCAATCTCGGAACCGGCCTCCGCGCTTCCGCAATGCTCCACTTGCCCGGTCTCGTCCTCAGCGACCAAATCGGCCAAGTCCTCCAAGCCGTCAATAAAATCGGCCTCGCCGTCCGCGGACTCTACGGCGAGGGCACGGAATCACTCGGCAACCTCTATCAAATTTCAAACCAGTCCACTCTCGGCGAAAGCGAGGAAACCATCATCCGCCGTCTCGAACGCGTGATCTCGCAAGTCTCAAACCACGAGCAAAACGCACGCGAAAAACTCCTCGAGGACGACCCGGAAATGGTCGCAGACAAAATCGGCCGCGCCTACGGCGTCCTGAGATACGCGCACATCATCGACTCCAAGGAGGCACTCAACCACCTTTCTCTGCTCCGCCTCGGTGGCAACCTCGGTTTTTTCCCGCCTGACACAGTCATGCTTTGTGATACATTGCTCATGGACATCCAGCCGGCTCACCTCCAACTCCACTCCGGCCAAAAGCTCTCCCCAGAAGAAAGGGACTCCATTCGCGCGAAAATCGTTCGCTCCCGTTTGCATTCCCTAGATTCCCCTGATAATCGTATGTCGTCCTCGAACGACTCAACCATCTCCGACCCTCCCAACCCAGGCGACGCATGAACAACTTCACACCACGCGCTCAACAAGTCCTCGCTCTCGCTCGCAAAGAAGCAGATCGATTCAACCACTCCTACGTCGGCACCGAACACCTCTTGCTCGGCTTGATCAAGCTCGGCCAAGGCGTTGCCGTCAATGTCCTCGAGCGCATGGGCCTCGAGCTCGAAGCGGTTCGCATGGAGGTGGAAAAGGAAGTCGGCTCGGGACCTCCTCAGAAGTCCACCGGCAATATCCCCTACACGCCTCGTGTCAAAAAGGTCCTCGCTCTCGCCAATAAGGAAGCCAAGGCTCTCAACCACTCTTACGTCGGCACCGAGCATCTCCTGCTTGGACTCCTGCGCGAGGGGGAAGGCGTCGCCGCAAGGGTCCTGAAGCGCTTGGATGTGGACATCCAACGCACTCGTAACGAAATCCTCGCAGAAATTGACCCGAATTTCTCACCGGACGATCAGGATGAGGACGACGACGAGGATGACGACGAATTGGAGGAAAACGAAGGCCCTTTCGAAGAGGACGCCCAAGCACAAACCCCTCCTGCCGAAGAGGCGAAATCCAAAACTCCCGCTCTCAAGGCTTTCGGCCGCGACCTCACCAAGGTCGCGCGCGATGGCGGCCTCGACCCGGTCATCGGCCGCGAAAGCGAAATCGAACGCGTCATTCAAATCCTCTGCCGCCGCACCAAGAACAATCCTGTCCTCATCGGTGAGGCCGGCGTCGGGAAAACCGCAATCGTCGAGGGCCTTGCCCAAGAAATCGCTTCTGGCAACGTCCCTGAAATCCTCCGCGACAAAAAGGTCATCACTCTCGACCTCGCACTCATGGTCGCCGGAACGAAATACCGCGGCCAGTTCGAGGAACGCATCAAGGCGGTCATGGATGAAATCCGAAAGGTGAAAAATGTCATCCTTTTCATCGACGAACTCCACACCATCGTCGGCGCGGGATCGGCGGAAGGCGCCATGGACGCCTCCAATATCATCAAACCCGCACTCAGCCGCGCGGAACTCCAATGCGTCGGCGCCACCACGCTCAACGAATACCGCAAATACATCGAAAAGGATTCGGCCCTCGAACGGCGCTTCCAACAGGTGAAAGTTGACGAACCTTCCGTCGATGACGCAATCAAGATTCTCCAAGGGCTCCAAGAGAAATACGAATCTCACCACAAGGCGAAATTCACTCCCGAGGCCATCAACGCCGCAGTCAAGCTGACCTCTCGGTATCTCACCGCTCGCTTCCTCCCGGACAAGGCCATCGATGTCCTCGACGAGGCTGGCGCGCGCGCGCGCATCGGAACCATGACCCGCCCACCCTCCATCAAGGAACTCGAGGCCACCATCGAACAAATCAACCGCGACAAGGTCGCCGCCATCGCCGAACAAAATTTCGAAAAGGCCGCATCTCTTCGCGACGACGAAAAACAGGCCAAAAAGAACCTCGAGGAAACTCTCAAGAACTGGCGCGCCTCATCCGAGGAAAAAATCGTCACCGTCAGCGACGACGACATCATGGCGGTGGTGGCGAAATGGACCGGCGTCCCTCTCCGCCGCATGGAGGAGAAGGAAGCGGAAAAACTCCTCAAAATGGAGGACGAACTCAAAAGCCGCGTCATCGGACAAAATGAAGCGGTCATCGCCATTTCCAAAGCGCTCCGCCGCTCTCGTGCCGACCTCAAGGACCCACGCCGCCCCATCGGCTCATTCTTGTTCCTCGGCCCAACCGGCGTCGGAAAAACCTACCTCGCTCGGAATCTCGCTGACTTTATGTTCGGCGACGCCGACGCTCTCATCCAAATCGACATGTCAGAATACATGGAGAAATTCACCGCAAGCCGCCTCATCGGCTCGCCTCCTGGATACGTCGGATACGAGGAAGGTGGACAACTCTCCGAAGCCGTGCGCCGTCGCCCCTACTCGGTCGTCCTCTTCGACGAGGTCGAAAAAGCTCACCCGGACGTGATGAACCTCCTCCTCCAAATCCTTGAAGAAGGCACGGTCACGGATTCTCTCGGACGCAAAATCGACTTCCGGAACACCATCATCATCATGACCTCAAACGTCGGTGCATCCTCCATCAAACGCCAATCCGCTCTCGGCTTTGGCGCCATGAATGAGGATCAAGCGGACTTCGAAGGCATGAAGGAAAAAATCCTCGAAGAATCAAAACGCTATTTCAAACCCGAGTTTCTCAACCGGCTCGACGACTTGGTGGTCTTCCACATGCTTGAAAAAGTCGACCTCAACCAAATCGTCGAACTGGAAGTCTCCAAACTCGTCAAACGCCTCAAGGACAAGGAAATCACACTCACGCTCACCAACGAAGCGCGCGACCTCCTCGCCATCAAGGGCTTCGATCCTGCCTACGGGGCTCGCCCCATGCGCCGCGCGGTCGAACGCTTCCTCGAAGATCCACTCGCGGAATCTCTCCTCCGTGGCGATGTGAAACCGGGCGACTTCGTCAACGTGGTGAAAAAATCGGATTCCGAGGAACTGGAATTCGTCTCCACCCGTCCGGAAGTGAAAGAGGAAGTCAGCGAAGCTGGCGTCTGATCTCCCGCAAAAAAAACTTCGGAACCTCAGGGCGGCGCAGAGATGCGCCGCCCTTTTTTTCGCGCGCCTCCATGGGCAAACCCACAGTTTGGACTTTTAGAAATTTGCGAAAACCGCTACCCTCCTAACGTGCGTTTTCCCTGCTGGCTCCTTCCCTTTGCCTTGCTGGCGCTTGTCTGCCTGCAATGCCGACCCATCGGCCCGCCCCCGGGAAAACGGGATCACTACCGCGCAACAACCCAACGCTCCACCGCTTCAAACCCCCAAGGCATTGGACTTTCCGCTCTATTGCGCGAGGTGAACCTGAAACATGACCTGGTCCGCAAAGGCACTCATGGCCGCAAAGTCATCCGCCCAATGACCCCGCGCTACATCACAATCCATAGCACTCAAAACTACACGGCCGATGCCCAACGCCACGCAATGGCTCTCAAAAAGGGCGCTCTACGCTCACCGAAAACACGCACCGGAAATCGCATCGGATACTTGATCTGGCATTTCACGGTGGACCAAAAGGTCGCAATCCAACACATGCCCACCAACGAACAAGGCGAACACGCCGACTTCGGCGGACCCGGCAACCGACTCTCAATCGGCATCGAAATGTGCGAACATCGCGGAAACAGCCGCAGCGCAACTCTCGACCGCACCGCCAAGCTCACCGCTCTCATGATGAAGCGGAATGGAATCCCGCTCAAAAACGTTGTCCCGCACTACCATTGGCCACGCCGCGGCCGAAACCCTGCCAACAAGAACTGCCCTCATTTCCTCTTGGAAAATGGCCGCCCAGGCGCCAAGTGGCGCGGCTTCCTCAATCACGTGAACCACCACTACAAGCGCCTCTAAGCATGAGTCATACGCCCACACAACACGGCAGCCCAGGCAACCGCGACGTCATCCTAGAACCAGGCATCCACTACTCCTGCCAGCGCTGCACCGCCTGCTGCAAGTGGCCTGGCGATGTGCGCTTGGAGGACCCGGAAATTCCTAGAATCGCCCGTTTCCTCAATCTCTCAGAACAAGAGTTCTTAGACCGCTTCACCCGCCTGCGAACCAACCGCCAAGGCCTCTCTCTCATCGAAAAAGAGAATCACGAATGCATCATGCTGGATGGCAATGCCTGCCGCATCCACCCGGTCAAACCTGAACAATGTGCCGGATTCCCCAACAAATGGAACTTTCCCGGCTGGCGCCAAGTTTGTGATGCCATCCCCGTCAAACTTGAATCGAACAATCTTTAACCTGTCCGCCCCCCCCGCAACTCGTGAAAATCCCCTCCATCACGATTTTCCAGGCAGACACGCACTCCAAACTTGCTCCCAGGAAAGACCCAAGGCCTTCGCCCACGCCTTGAACTCTCTCGTCTTTGGCACTCTCCCTTCACGCTCGGCGCGCCGGATCACACTCACACGCAGCCCCGACCTCCGCGCCAGTTCCTGCTGACTGAGCTTCCGCGCTTTCCGAACGCTCTTCAAATAGGAAATCACACGCTGAATGTAAAATGAGTCGGCATAAGTGCGCCGATCTCCCGAATCAAAATCTGCCGAAGTCACTGCCATACAACGCGCCGGAAACGGAAGAATCTTCGAGGGATGAATCTGACTGAATGAAACCGATCGCACATGCTGGTAAAATGACATCCCCTCCCCTAGCCCGTTCAATGCCACTGATAGATTCGGCTCCAAAGCCATGAATTCCAACCCATCGACCTAACAATAATTTTCAATGCCATTGCAAGTCACACTCAAGCCCCTGCATCTTGCACGATTCCCAACACATCATTTTTCATCTCAAACGCTCTCCTAAAACACTCACTTCTTCAAAAATTCAAGCTCCCCGAAATTCCGACAACTCTTTCACTCTTCTCTCCATTGAATCGCCCAAAAAGTGCTCCACATACATGCTTTGCAACAGCACCAAGCCCACCGCCATCAGCGGCGTTGCCAACATGAATCCAAGCGCACCAAAAACTCCTCCCAATACCAACTGACCCACAATCGTCAAAACCGCAGGCAAATGAACCGTCCGCTGACAAATCAACGGCATCATGATGTTTTCCTCGAAGTTCTGGATCACCAAATAAAGCACACCTGCATACAAGGCCAGAATCGGCTGCGCCATGAAGGAAACTAACAAAATTGGCACCACCGCAATCAGCGGCCCCATGTAGGGAACGAAAGTCATCAATCCCGTCAGCAATGCAAGCAGGAAGGCCAATGGAACACCTAGCAAAGCCAGCATCACCCACGTGCTGGCAAAAAGAAACGCCATGGAAATGGCCTGAACCCACAGCCAGCTTTGCAAAATCTTTCCCAGCGCAATCAGAATTTCACTGGCTCGCCCCCTTTTGGTCAAGGGCACCAATCTCAACAATCCAGCCTGATACAGCCTTGGATCATAGGCAAAAAAAATGCCGATCAATGTCACCAGCAACACACCGCCCAAGGCCCCAAAGGTGCTGAAAAAAACACCCCCGACACGCTGCAGCAGATCGCCTCCATTCACAATATGATCCTGCAAAAGAAACGCTTGCGCCGCCACCTCTGACCCTCCCGGAAGCCGCTCTAACCACTCAGCGAATTCACTCAGAAACACACTCATCTTCTCTCCCAAAACCTGCAACTCTCTCGCAATTCGCGGAACCGCAAACCATACGGCCAAACCGCCCAACACCAAACCGCACACCAAAACCAAGGACAAGGCCCACCGCACGCTCATGCCCGTCAAACAGGATACCGCTTGCGATACAGCCCTCAATATCACGGCAAACAAAATACCCGCAAAAACTAACAATAGTATCTGAACAGACTTCCATACAATGTAAGCCAATAAAAAAAACATCCCAAAGATCAACAACGCTGTCACAACACGCGCTGCAAATCCATTCCTCCCCATCACTTTTCTGGAACTTGAACCTGCCGACACGCGTCCAACTTCGAGCCGATTCCTCCTCAGTCAAGCAGGTCCAATCTCACACTCCCTCTCAATGAAAATCATGCGACGAGGCGACATGCGCTCTTTCATGATTCAATAAGGCCTCAATTTCCGTAACATAAACTGTCGCCTGATCTCCCTCCGACCTTTGAATCATACCACGAACTAACAAAAAAGACTCGCTCGCAATCACTTGTCGCAAGCGATGAAACGTCATTTTTGCCACAAACAAATTCGCAATCCCGGTCTCATCCTCCAGCGAGATGAAACAATGCCCCTTTGCCGTCCCCGGGCGCTGCCGGCAAATCACCATGCCCGCAAGCAACACGGGAATCCCATGCGGCAAATTCACCAAGTCTCTGGCACGCAGAATCTCACGACTTCCATGCTGCTCTCGCCAGACACGCATGGGATGCGGCCCCACCGTAGCTCCTTGTGTCGCAAAATCCGCTGACATGCGCTCAACCATCGACATCTCCGCCAAGACCCCTTTCCCCACAGACTCGGCCTGCACGAAAAGATCATCATGCAAGGGCAACTCAACCTGCCACAAGGCCTCGCGGCGATGCCCAATCTCCGGCAAGGCATTCAATGCCCCAGCCTGCGCCAACACCCGCTTCTCCCCAGCCGACGGACGGACCCGCCTGATGAAATCTTCCACCGACTGAAAAACCTCGCGCCCACGCTCCCGAACAATCGCCACCCCAGTCTCCTCAGACATGCCCTTCAAACAACTCAATCCAAGACGCAAAACCCGCGAATCCTCCACCCTCGTGCGGAGATCACTCTCCACACAACAAACCGAACGCACACGCACACGATGCCGCCTAGCATCTTGGATCAAGGTGTTCACCGAATAAAATCCCATCGGCTGATGATTCAACAGCCCCGCATAAAACTCAGCTGGATGACGCACTTTCAACCAACAACTCACATACGCAATCCACGCAAATGATAGAGCATGACTTTCTGGAAAACCATACAACGCAAACGAACCAATCGAAGCGACGACTTTTTCCTGAACCTCTCTCGCAACACCGCGCTCATCCATCCGCAACCGGAGTTTCGCCGTCACCTTGGCCATCCGCTCGTCACTCCGCTTGAAGGCCATCGCACGCCGCAAGTCATCCGCTTCCGCTCCGCTAAACCCGGCAAGCGCCATCGCCATCTTCAAAACCTGCTCCTGAAACAACGGAACTCCCAATGTCCGCTTCAAGATCTCCTCACAGGCCGGATGGATGAAATCTATCTTCTCCCGACCATTCCGCCGGTTCAAATAGGGATGCACCAAATCTCCGACAATCGGCCCCGGCCGGATGATCGCAACCTGGATCGCTAAATCATACAAGGTCTGCGGCTTCATGATTGGCAATGTCGCCATCTGCGCACGACTCTCAACTTGAAACGTTCCGATCGTGTCCGCAACACACAGCATTTCAAAAACCGCAGGATCATCCTTGGGAATCGATGCCAAATCCAATAACTCACCATCCTTCGCACGGATCTCCAAGGCATGCTCAATCGCCGCTAACATCCCAAGCCCCAGCAAATCAATCTTCACAATCCCCATATCCTCACAGTCGTCTTTGTCCCACTGCACAATCGTCCGCCCTGGCATGGTCGCTGGCTGCAAGGGAACCACCGCATCCAGCCCGTGATCACACACAATCATCCCGCCCGAGTGCTGGCCAAGATGCCGCGGCAAACCCAGCACGGAATGATAGAGGAAGGACAAGGCACCTAAGCGAGGGTGAGATGGCGGCACAATCCCTGCAATGCGCTCCTCAAACTCGCTCTCCCGCCCGCGCCCGCCCGCCTCCGGCTCAAAGTGCCCCGCAGCACTGGAAAAACGGTCCGCCACAGACGGCGGAAATCCCAGAACCTTAGCCATTTCCCGCAACGCGGATTTCGGGCGGTAGGTGATGACATTGGCTGTCATCGCCGCATTCCGCGCACCATACTTTTTGAAAACATGCTGAATCACCTCCTCTCGACGACTTCCAGAGGGAAAATCAATATCAATGTCCGGCCAACTTTTCCGGCTTTCACTGAGAAACCTCTCAAACAGCAAACCTCCTCCCACCGGATCCACTGCGGTAATTCCAAGCGCGTAGCAAACCACGGAGTTCGCCGCAGATCCGCGCCCCTGACATAGAATCCCCCGCCCCCGTGCAAACTCAACCAAGTCATGCACAATTAGAAAGTAGCCGGAAAATCCCAGACGGTGAATCATCGCCAATTCATGCTCCAACTGCAAACGGACTTCTTTACGACAAACCCCATACCTGCGAGAAGCTCCCGCATAGGCATGTCGCCGCAACAAGGTGGTCTGCTCATTCATTGACAAGGGATTCCCCTGCCCATCCGGAAAATCAGGAAATCGATAGTCAAGGTTTCCTAACGTAAATTCCACCCTCTCCGCGATCCGCAAGGTGTTCTCAAGCGCATGCGGCAAATCCGCAAAAAGCGCTAGCATCTCGCCGGGCGACTTCAAATGCCGCTCGCCATTCTTCGCCAACAAACGCCCCGCCGCATCCAGTGGCAGGTGGTGGCGCAAGCACGCAAAGGCATCCGCAACACGCCGCTCACCCCGCGTCGCATACAGCGGCGCATTGCTGGCCACCAAGGGCAATCGCAAATGCTCGGCCAATTCAACTAACTGACGGTTCAATCTTCCATCCTCTCGCAAGCCATGGCGGTTGAGCTCAACATACAGGTTGCCTCTCCCAAAACACTCAAGCAAATGCTCGGCTGCACGCTTGGCTCCCACCCGGTCATTCGCCAACAAGCGGCTCACCAAGGGACCTCTCCGATCCCCCGTCAAGGCGATCAAATCTCCTCTCCCAGCTGAAATTTCGAATCTTTCCCCGCCGGATAAATGCCACCCGGTCAATCCACGGCTGAGCATCCGGTAACCGTTCCGTGTCGCACAAATCACCGGGACACGGCTCCCATCCACCCATTCCACCTCACTCCCCACCAAGGCACGGATCCCACACTCCCGCGCCACATGATGCGCACGCGCCGTCCCATAAAATCCCACCCGATCGGCAATCGCCACCGCTTCATAGCCCAAATCCGCCGCATGCCGGACCAGCGTTTCCGGAGAACTCGCACCTTCCAAAAACGAAAAGGCCGTGCGCGCATGCAATTCCACAAATCCAAGTTTCATCACAATTTACCGGTAAACCCCATCGAGCAACCACTGGTCTGGAGACTGAAAAACCAACCTCAACAACTGCCGACTCACCAACTCGATGTCCCACTCCAGGCGCTGCCACCCCCCACCAGACTCCCACCAATTGCCCGACGCCGGGAATGGCCCTCGCCGCCCAACAATCTCACCCACATGCGGACCGTTGAGCAATGCCATCGGCCATGGCCAGCGCTCGCGCGTCTCAAACGCCACTGCAACCTGACGCGCCGGACGGAACCGATGCAATGGCAACGGACACTCGACTTTCCCCTCCCCCTCCAACAATCCTCCCACCCAAGCCACCGCAGGGCGCAAGGTGAAATCATCTGGCTGGTGCGTATCCGCCGGCACCGGAATTCCCACTCGCCCACTCCCTAACAAAGCCTCAAGCTTCGCCAACGTTTCCACCCAACGCTCCGGCTGCGGCAATTGACGGCCAAACCACTCCCTCTGCGCCGCCGTCGCAAAGGTCGTCTCAACTTCCAACTCCAATCGGGAAACCGACGCCTCCAAGCGAAGGGACTCCAGCATCGCCCGCAAAGGCGACAGCATGCCATCAACCGAAATTTGCGGATCTGGCAAGCTCAGCTGCCGTCTCAACTCAGAACCGGACTCGTGCACCAAACACAACTCCAAACGGCCAACCGCCAAATGACGCTCCACCAAGCGCCCCGCAAGCACATGAAGCAAACGCCGAAGCCCAAAAAGCAAGGGCTCCAACGCCGCAACCGGATACTCAAAATCCAAGGACTCCGCAAAGCACTCACTCGGCCGATGAAGGCGCAAAACCCGGCAACGCTTCCCTGTCAATAGATCATGCCACGCGCCAACACCCGGACCAAGCCGCTCAACCAATGACTGGCGCGGCAAATTCATGAAATCCCCAAGCGTCCGCACACCCCACAGGCCCAATAACTTCAACTCACCACGCCCTGCACCCAACGCACTCAAAATACCACTCGGCAGCGGCGCGAGATCCGCCGGAGAAATCTCACGACCCTGCGTCAATTCATGCCGCGCTCCCAAATAGGCCAAGTCTGGCGTCGCCGCACGCGCATGCCAAATCTCGTGCCCTTTGAGAAAAAGGTCTTCCAACCCCGCAAGCACCACCGCCAAAGAACGTCCCGACACATCCAACAACACAGCATCCTCCGCCACCACTTCAAAATCCGGCGCAAGACCCTCGCCCAACCCGATCAAGTCCCGCCTCAGCGCCGCCTCAGCCTCAGAATCACGCGCCAGCACCTGCAACTCCGGACAACGCACCAAGGCCCGGCTCAATGCCCAACCTCGCGCAAGCCCCGCAACACGCGCCGCAGAATTCACCGCCAACAAGGACAATTTCCCACCCTCATCCTCCCCCGCTGCCAATACCGCACACGCCACGGCACTCAAACCGGGCCGCCCACGCAAAGCCGCCACCACAGGAAAATCCGGAATATGCAAGGCCGCAAACATCTCTCAAGTCGCCTGACGAATCTTTTGGGAAACCCACCTCAAGCGCCCCACCAAGGCCCCGCGCGAATCATCAAAATCCTCCACGGATAAATCCCCAACCAAGGAACGACGCACACTCGCACACGGCACCAACGAACACTCGGCCAACACCACCACCCGGCTCCCCGTCCGCTCCGCCACCTGCCTCACACGCCACCATGCCGCCGTGGGCAGCGCTCGCAAATCCCTCTGCGCCAAACCCGTGGAATCAACCAAAATCAAGGGAACGTTCCCATCCCGAACCACCAAATCCACGGCCTGCATCATCTGCATGGCCGTGCGACAACGCACCCACAACACGCTCGCACATGCATTCACCGTAAAAGATCCCGGATCAAACGCATCTGACCCATCCACCAACACCAACTCAGGATGCGGACTGGCCTGCTCCGGCGCTCCCAAAACACCCGCCAGCCACAACATCATACTCCCCCCCGCACCTCCCACCAGCACCTCAGATAAGGCCCCAGCCGGAAACGCTGCCGCCGGAAACTCAATGAACTCAGCATCCTGATTCTTGAACTCCTGATTCTTGACCTCCTGATTCTTGAACTCTCCCTCTCGCTCCACGCAAAACCCATGCGCCTGCGGGAACTTATCACGCATCTTCCGCCTCAAATCTTCAAGTGCCATCGCAGTCACACGCCCACCCTACGAGCCAACCCGAAAATGTTCAAGAGAACAGTTCGGAAAAATTCCCACACCACCGATAGAAACCCACCCCCCTTACCGTATCTGAAAAACTCATGAAATTCGTGCATCTTTTCGCGCTCACCGCCTCGGTCACAGGACTGTCACACGCCGCGCCCCTTCTCACCGCACCCGCCCCCAGCGAACGCATCGTCTTCATCGGCAATGGTCTTGGCGAACGCATGCTCGACCATCCCTACCTCGAGGCGGACCTGCACTTGCGCTTCCCCGCACAGAATCTAATCATCCGGAATCTCTGCCGCCCGGGCGACACCCCCGGCTTCCGCCCTCACCCGTCCCGCAAATCTCAATGGGCTTTCCCCGGTGCTGAGAATTTCCGCCCTCAAAATAAACCTCACGCCGGCGCCGGCCACCACCCCACACCCGACCAATGGCTCACCGACCTCAAAGCCGACACGCTCCTCGCCTTCTTCGGATACAATGAGTCGTTCGACGGCCCCGCCGGACTCGAAAACTTCAAAGGCGAGCTGAACGCGTTCATCACTCACACGCTCGCTCAGAAATACAACGGATCCAAGGCCCCACGACTCGTTCTGGTCTCCCCCATTTCCTTCGAGGACCTCTCCGCGAGCCGCGACCTCCCGGATGGCAAAAATGAAAATGCCAATCTCGCTCTCTACGCCACCGCCATGGCCGAAATCGCCGCTTCGCACAAGGTCGGCTTCATCGACGTCTTTAACGCAACTCGCCAACTCTACCCCGCCGCAACCCAGCCTTTTACCAAAAATGGCTTCCTCCCCACTGACGATGGCTACCGCCAACTTTCCCTCGTCATCGGCGACGCGCTTTTCGGCAAATCCCCACGCAAGGCCAAGGGCAATGGCCGCGATATCCTCGCCGCCATCAAGGACAAGAACTGGTTCTGGTTCAACGACTACCGCATGCTCAATGGCGTCCACGTCGATGGCCGCCGCTACAAACCTTTCGGCCCTGAAAACTATCCCCCGGAAATTGCTAAAATGCGCGCGCTCACCGAGATCCGCGACCGCGCAATCTGGGCAACCACCAATGGCTCTCAATTTGACATCGCCGCCGCTGACCGCGCACTCGCCCCACTCCCCGAGATCAAATCCAACTACACTCCCAGCAATAAAAATGGCACTCAAGAATACCTCTACGGCGACGACGCTTTGAAGTCTCTCACCGTCCCAGAGGGCTACAAGGTCGAGATGTTCGCCTCCGAAAAGGAGTTTCCGAACCTCGCAAACCCCATGCAAATGTCCTTCGACAACCGCGGCCGCCTCTGGGTCGCAACCATGCCAATCTACCCGCACTACCGCCCCGGCGACGCACTCCCCAATGACAAAATCCTCATCTATGAGGACACCAACAACGATGGCCGCGCCGATAAGGAAACGGTCTTCGCTGATAAACTCCACCTCCCCATCGGCATCGAATTCGCACCCGAGGGCGTCTATGTCTCTCAAGAACCTCACCTGATGCTCCTCCGCGACACCAACGGCG
>JBILPN010000396.1:0-4064 GCA_044373865.1 Luteolibacter sp.
CATTTGCGGTGGAGTCATGTCGAGTGTGTTGCAGGGAGTGGGAGCCGTGGAATTGGGGGGCGTGCGTTGGGTTTTTGATGAGCATACCACCTTGTTTATTTTGACCTTGGCAGGCTTGGGCGCTCCGTTTTTATACGCAGGCCTGCCAGATCCCGTGGCGGCGGAAGTTTCCAAAAAGCACTGGCTGCATGTGCACCGCGAGGATTTACCAGTTCTATTGAGAGCGCTTTTACCGACCTTGTGCATCGCCGTGGGGGCGGGCTTGGGCATTCAATTTCTCAATTTATTCTTCAGCCATGTTTACCAACTCGAAGCGGCGCGTTACTCGATGTATGCCTCCGTGAGCTATGTGTTGGTTTTTCTTGCGGGCTTGGTGGTTCCAGAAGTGAAACGGCGTTTGGGTTGGCGGGGTGCGATTCTCGGAGTGCAATCGGCCGCGGTTTTTCTGTTGGTCATCATGGGATTGACCGAGCTATGGAAAGCCAGTGGGTGGGCCATGCCGCTTGCGGTTCTGTGTTTTATTCTGCGCCAGCCCTTGATGAGCATGGCGGGACCCTCGACGAGCGAGTTGTCGATGAGCTATGTGGGGACGCGGAACCGGGAATTGATGAGTGCGTGCAGCGGCGCGATCTGGAGTGGTGCATGGTGGCTCGCGGCACGAATGTTTGAGGTTTTTCGCTCGCAGGAATTGCAGTATTGGCAGATTTTTCTAGCAACCGCCGTGTTGTATGGAATTGGGACAGTTTCCTATTTGGAGTTGATTCGGACGGTGGAAAAGCGGGCTGCGGATTCTACTGTGGAGGGGGTTTCCGGCGGGCTTGAAAAATGAACTACGGTGGCAGCGGGTGGCTGGCTACTTCTCGATTCGGAAACTGCTGCACCCGGTTAGCAGCGGAATCGTTTGCACAAACTTGTTTTTGATATGGTGAGCGACGTTCGACTCCACTGAGATTTCGTGGATGAAGGCCGCGACCTCGTCGGCTTGGCCCATGACCTGCATTTCCACGCTCCCGTCCGCAAGGTTTTTCACCCATCCACAAACATCGAAGCCGCGTGATAGATCCTTCACGGTGTAGCGGAAGCCGACGCCTTGGACGCGGCCTTCGAAAATGACTTTTTTGGCGATCATGTGTGGATAGAAAAAGGTGGGTGTTAGTCCTGGCCGAACTGCATTGCGGTGCTCGCTTGTGCGGCGTTGATGAAGCGGATGCGTGTGGGAGACGGGCGCGTGATGCGGAGGTGTCGCCCTTCTGAAGAGTTGGCGATCGAGCCGAGAGCGGGTGCGTCCGCTTGGCCAGCAAGTGCGGCGGCGAGGTTGAGGGCGATTGCCTGGAGTTGATCTGCGGCGGCGGAGTTCGTCAACTCGATGTCCCAGAGAACCGCGGAGGAGGCGTCTCCATCAGGAAACAATTGATAGCGGTCATTTTTCCAAGCGGCGGCGACCTCAAGAGCCGCGCCGGCATCGCCAAGGGCTTCGATCCAGAGCCTGAGAGCCAGCATGCCAGCGCTTTCCGTGAGGAAGGGAGGCTCAGGCGGTTCTGGTAGATCGAGAGCTTGGAGCGGTGGGGAGGCCTCGCCGGGGTAAATGATCGCGCGTGTGGTGGGCGGGGGATTCCTGAAGGCGTTTTGGAATGGTTCGTCGCCCTGCACGTGGAGCGTATCCGCTAGGCCTTTGCCCTCAATTTGCGGGAAGGTGGTTAGGCCTTGGATAAAAGAAGGCAATGATGCTAACAATTGTTCTGCCTCGTTGTTTTCCGTCATGGGCATGAAGCCGATGGCGCGAGCGTTGGCGGAGTAGAAGCGAGCCTCGGAGCCCGAGGCCGCGCCTTGATGGAGAGCCTCGCGCGCGCGCGCCGCGTCATCGCCCGGATAGACGGGAGGAGGAGGGAAATGTTGGTGGAGGAGGATGCGTGCGAGGATGCGGACCAGGGCGGCTTGATCCGGGATGTTTTGTGCGTCGAAGCGGTCCGTCATCCACCCCTCGCCGGTCACATCGTCGAACCAAGCGCGAGCGCCGACTGCGCGGACGGCAGTGAGTTGAGCGAGCAGGTCATCGTTAGGGCGGAGCCAGCCGATGAGGGAGTATGCGTCTTGTCGGTCCGCGATGCCAGCCGGCCCGAAGCGGCTTTCGATGGCAGCAGCGATGCGGTCGCGGAGTTCCTCCGAGGCGATTTGGTGGACGACCGGGCTGGAAAGGAAGCGGAGGCCGAATTCCTTTTCCGCGCGGGCGATCAATTCCTGAGGGACTGCGAGTTCGCCGCCGCCCTGGGCGAGTGAGCGGAGAGAATCGTTTTCGCGTTTGAGGATTTCGTTTTCCTCACTGGCGAGTCGGAGCTGCGCCTCGATGGCGGAAACGTCAGCGGCGGAGCTTGAAGAGCGCCAGTGGAGGCCTTGGAGAATGCCGCCGGCACCGATGGCCGCGCCGATGAGCCAAGGTAGCAGAGATTGAGGAGAAGGCACGATGGTGGAAATTTCTCGCGGGTTCCAGAGGGATTAGGTCACGGCTCGCCACTGGAGAAAGGATTCGTTTCTAGGGCTGAGGATTTCACGCCGAAGACCTCCTCGAAAGTTTTGCCGGGCAGGTAGTTGTAAACGATGGGAGCGCTGCGTTTTCCTTCCGCGTCGTAGATGTAGGCGAGACGTTGGAGTGGCATTTCCTTGCCGTTCGCCGGGTTGATTCGGCGGACGCGGGAGTCAAACATCAGTTCCTCAACGAGGAGGCCGGTGGTTCGGTGGTAGCCGTAGCTGACCTTGAAGAGTTCCTGTTGTTGGCCATCCATGATTTTGCAGCCGCGAGGATTGCCGCTGGAGTCCATGGTGTAGATGGTGAGCATTTTCAGGACGCCGTTGGGCGAGATGGTTTTTTTGGTGATGCGTTTGTTGTCCGGGCTGCGGATGAAGACGGCGCGCGATCCGTCCTCATGGCGCATGAAGCGGACATTCGGACCCTCGACGCTTTCCAGTTCATTGGCATGGCTGAGCGAAGACAGGACAAGTCCGATGGCGGTGACGCAAATTTTCCAAGTTGCCAGTGATTTCATAAGGCGCAAAGTAGGCAGCAACGGCGGACGCTGCAAGCCGCCAATTTGACCGATGATTTGGAAAACACGAAGAGGCGAGCTGGATCTGAGCGAAAGCGCGCGGGTGATGGGAATTCTGAATGTCACGCCGGATTCCTTTTCGGATGGCGGTGCGCATTTTGGCTTGGAGTCCGCCTTGGCGCATGCGCGGTTGATGATTGCGGAGGGTGCGGAGTTGATTGATGTTGGCGGCGAATCCACGCGGCCAGGGGCGCATGCGGTGAGCGTGCAGGATGAAATTGCACGGACGGCACCCGTCATTGCCGCATTGCGTGCGGAGTGGGATGGTTTGATATCGATTGATACCTCCAAGTTGGCAGTTGCGCGTGCTGCGGTGCTTGCTGGAGCGGATATCATCAACGATGTGACCGGGCTATTGGGAGATCCCGGGATGGCAGAGTTCTGTGCGGAAAGCGGCTGCGGCGTGGTGGTCATGCACATGCAGGGCACGCCAAAAACCATGCAAGTCGCTCCGTCCTACGGCGATGTGGTGGCGGAGTTGCGTGGATTTTTCCGTGAGCGGATGGAGACCTTGCTTGCGGTAGGCATCCGGCCAGAAGCGCTTTGTTTCGACCCGGGGATTGGTTTTGGGAAAAGTCTGGAGCACAATGTCGCGTTGTTGCGGGCCTTGGCTGAGATTTCCGTGGGAGATCGGCCGATTTTGTTGGGAGTTTCCAGAAAATCCATGATTGGCCAGCTTTTGGCATGCATGGATCTGAGTGAGCGAGAGGCGGCGACGCTTGCGCTGACTGCGATGGCGCGTGAGCAGGGAGTGATGCTGCACCGGGTGCATGCCGTGCGGCAAAATTTGCAGGCGTTGAGGATGGTCGAGGCTATCCTGGGAGTGCCGCGCGAAGTTTAGCGCAGGCGGGCGAGCGAGTTTCCGCCGACGGCGACGCGGTATTTCCGAATTGCATCCACGATGCTATCCGCCAGTGCGTTTTGATAGACGGGTTTGTCGATGAGGCGAGCTTCGAGAGGGTG
>JBILPN010000397.1:0-4060 GCA_044373865.1 Luteolibacter sp.
TGCTTGATCGCGCGCAGACGGGTCAAAATTTTATCCAATCGGTCGTCTGAGAACAGCAGAGGATCGCCGCCGGAGAGCAGCACGTCGCGGATTTCAGTGTGCTGTTCCAAGTATCTGAAAGCGGGTTCCCACTGAGTTTCAAGGTGTTGTTCGCCAACGCCGGAGACCACGCGCGAGCGCGTGCAGTAGCGGCAGTATGAGGCGCAGCGGTCAGTCACGAGAAACAAAACGCGGTCCGGGTAGCGGTGGACGAGTCCGGGCACCGGCATGTGAGAGTCCTCGCCACAGGGGTCCGCCATTTCTTCAGGCGCGTTCCAAGCCTCTTCAATGCGCGGGATCACTTGTCGGCGGATTGGGCAGTTTGGGTCATCCCGATCCACAAGATTGAAAAAATGTGGGGTGATTGACATGGCCAACTTCGTGCCAGCCAAGAGGACACCGGCGCGTTCTTCGTCGCTGAGCTTGATCCGCAGCTCCAGATCCGAGAGAGAGCTCACACGATTGCGGAGTTGCCAGCGGTGGTCATTCCATTGCTCCGAGGGTTCATCCGACCAGTAGCCGGGTGCGTGGGAGAGGAAATCGGTGGACAGGTCAGTGGGGCGCATGGGTGAGAAAATGGAGTGCTGTCAGTGGGAGGTGTGGCTCGCCGTGGCTAAGAGAGAGTTTGCAGCGCTTCGGGAAATCTGCAACCGGGAATCCGATTCCAGCTTGGAATTCAGTCATTTCTGCGCGCAGCGGCGCAGCAATTCCATGAGGCGACCCGTGGCTGCGGCGATCCTTGGCGCGCTGGGAATCTGCTCGTCCTCCTCGTCATGGGCAAGCATCTCACGTGTGGCGACACGGACGGCGGGCAAGCCCAGTTCGCACAGAACACTCGCCAGATCCACGTCGTCGTTGAGGCAGATCACCTCCGCACCGTAGATTTTCCCGAGTCCAGCGGCCTGTTGCAGGGGGCGTGCGGAACTTTCTCGTGAGCTTAGCCAAAGGTCTTCGCCAGCCCCCATGGCCTCGATGCAGAGGACGGCGGCAGGCGTGCCGGTGGTCTTGACGAGTTGGTTGAGCGCTGCGGCAGTCTCCATGACTGGCGCGCCGGGGTCATTTGCGTGCGGCAGGAAAATGAAGTGGATGGATGAACCCGGTTGGTCAGCGGCGAGAGCTTGCGCTGCGGCCAAGGTGGCGGCTAGACCGCTCGCGTTTGCCTCGCCGCCCCGGGAACCGGGTCGGCTGTCGTAAGAGGTGACAACCCAGACTGCTGGCGCGGATTTCGATTTTCCGGCGATGCTTGCCTGAAGGATCGGCCAATCCGTCGGGCCTCGCGTGCGGCGGACTGCGTAGCCAGTATTTGAAGGGCCCAGCAAGCCTTCAATCATCGCGGCAGTGCGCGACAAAGCCTCGCTTGCCGCGGCGGATGAGGTGTTCCGCTCGCCGATGATTTGGACGATTTTCTTCAAGTCGTCCTCGAGCAAGGGAAGGGCCACCGCTTTGGCAAAGCGCGCCTGCTCGACAAGAGCCTCCTTGCGCTCCAGGTGAAAATAATACCAAAGCGCGGCAGCGCCAGAGCCTAGCAACCAGACTGGTAGCAGCACAAGCAGCACGCTCATCCAGCGTGGGCGGCGGGGTGCGGGGTGGTTCATGATTTAACTGGGTTTCTCTGGTTCCGACTCATCCTCGTCGGACTCCACTTCGATCTCCTTGCGCAGGCGCAAGGACAGCCACGGTCTCACCGCCATGCCGTAAATCAAGTAGGCGCTGAACAAGACCACTGGCATCACGAAGCGAAACTGCACCGTGATGAACAAAAGCAACAAGGCGATGACAATGGCGCCGAGTGTTCCGCGGGTGCTCCAACCGACTTTCTTAAAACTCGGGTAACGCACATCACTGATCATCAATAAGGAAAGACCCAGCATGGCACCGGCGAGAATGTATTTCCAAAGGCCTAGCTCGTGATCATTTTGATAGAGATCGATCACAAGGAAGGTGATCGAGGCGATAAACCCGGCAGCCATTGGGATCGGCAGGCCGCGGAAGTCCGTGGAAGCCCCAGGTTTTTTCGGCAACCATGCGAGACAATTGAAGCGCGCCAAGCGCATGGCTCCGCAAACCAGATACACCAAGGCGATGGCCCAACCGATGTTGCCAAGCGGAAAAAGAACCGCCTTGGAAAGAAGCATCGCCGGGGCCATGCCAAAGGAAATGATGTCGGCGAGTGAGTCGAACTCCTGCCCAAACGGCGACTCTTGGCCACCCAAGCGGGCGAGACGTCCATCCAACAAGTCGAAGAGGCAGGAGCCGAAAATCAGCAAGATTGCGTATTCATAATACTGCTTCACTTGCCCGTAGTATTCTTTTTCCGGGACCTTCACATTTCCGACCTCGACCAGACCCTTGAAAATCATGAGCACGGCGAAAAATCCGCAGGCCAGATTGCAAGCCGTCATCAGGTTCGGCAAAAAGTAAATTTTCGGTTCGTCAGGATCTCGTTCCCTCGCCATGACCGGAGCTTATTTCACGGATTGCACCCGGAAAACAGTGAAAATGTTCTGAAACGTTGGCCCGCGCCTCGCTCGAGACCAAATCCTGCCGGAGGGCCTACCATTGGGTGGCAACGCGAAACTCTTGGATCCGTGCGTCGAGTTCGCCGGGAGCGAGAGTTTCCATGCGACGGGTGGAAAAGGCTTCGCAGGTGAAGGAGCCGAGCATGGAACCGTGGATGACCGCTTGCCGGAGCATGGGAGCATCGTAGGGAGGCTGCCCCTGGGCGGCGAGGTAGCCGGCCATGCCGCCGAGGAAGGTGTCTCCCGCGCCGGTGGGGTCCGCGACAGCATCGAGCGGATAGGCCGAGCAGCGGAAAAGCTCGCCGTCTTCCGAAAACAACATGGCGCCGTATTCGCCGAGTTTGATCACGACGTTGCGCGGGCCTTTTGCGAGGATGATGCGGCCGGCTTGCACAAGATTCGAGGTTCCGGCAAATTCCCGTGCTTCGCTGTCGTTGAGAACAAAAAGATCGAGATGAGGGAGAACCTGGTTGAGCTTGGCGGTCGCGATTTCGATCCAAAGATCCATGGTGTCTGCGATGACAAATTGCGGGGCGCGGCCTGTTGCCTCTTGCGGTGCCGCGGGGTCGGCTTGGCACTGCGCCAGCATTTGGAGCTGGTTATCGGGAGACATGTTGGCGAGCACGATGATCGAGGCACGGGCGGCGGCACTGGCGGGAACTTTCACTTCCCAATTCTCAAGGACGTTGAGGGCGACGCGGTGGGTGGTGCGGTCGTTCATGTTGGTGTGGTATTCGCCAGACCAGGTGAAGGATTCATGGGTGGACCGCTCCACGCCTGAGAGAGAGATGCCGCGGCTTTCCAAGAGGGCGAGGTGCTCGGAAGGAAAATCGTGCCCGATGATGCCGATGAGATCGACGTTTTGACTGAAAAACGAGGCGGCGAGCGCGGCATAAGCGGCAGATCCACCGAGCAAGTTGCTCGCCTCCGCATGCGGGGTTTTGACGTGGTCGATGGCGATGGTGCCGCCAATTAGAATGGAGGATGGTGGGGTGAGCGTATCGGATTGCATGAACGAGAAAGAGTTGTGAGCTGCGCCGGTGAGCGGTTTTAGTCCAAGTTCGTGAATGCGCAATGCGCAATCTCAGATGGAGTTGGCAAGGATGGAAGGAGAGGAAATGCCACTGGCTGGGTGCTGTGGATCGTGGTTGTGAGCCTTGGCACTTGTTTTATTCCGGGTGCAGTTGCTGTTTGGCCGACTGCGTGGCGGATTGGATATTTACGGCTTTGAGCAGCGCGGAGACAATGACGACGCGGCGCGCACCTGCGGCGAGGACGCTGGGCAAGGTTTCCGGGGTGATGCCACCGATGCAAAAGGCCGGAATGTGTGCCCCCACATCGCGCTCCATGACGGCGATTTCCTCCAAGCCGATGCCGGGGCGGCCGAGCTTGGTGGGCGTTGGGAAAAGCGGGCCGAAACCAATGTAGTCGAAACCTTCCGCAAGGGCGGCACGGGCTTGCGCGAGCGAGTGCGTGGAACGACCGATGAGGAAGGAAGGCGG
>JBILPN010000020.1:0-13725 GCA_044373865.1 Luteolibacter sp.
ACCGATAGAATAAAAGCTAACAAACCAGCCGCCGCCGCTCGAAACGTGATGTATTGGAACAGGTTTAAAAACGAAAAGGCGTGCGCCCAGCCCTTTGAACCCGAGGCAATCTCGGCTTCGAAGGCTTGGAACCAAAAATCATAAACCGCAGGAAGCATCAGTTTTTCGGGAAGGCTGCGTGCATGACGCGTTCAACAGTGGCGCTACGGCTGCCCTTGAATAGGACAAGGTCGCCGGGTTTCACCTCGCGCTTGAGCCACTCTGCGGCTTGTGCGTGGTCCGGAAAATAAGGAGCCCCCGCGGCTCCGGCGGCGATGCCCTCCGCTCCATCACCCACGGCTAACACCGTGAGCTGACGCTGGATGGCAAGTGCGCCAACTTGCAAATGCGCTGCGGGTGCATGAGGCCCAAGCTCGCCCATCCGCCCGAGGACGATGAACCGCCGCCCCCCTTCGACAACTGGCGTCTCGGCCAAGGTTTCGATCGCCGCAGCCATCGACTCGGGATTCGCATTGTAAGTGTCATCCATGACGGAAATCCCGTTGGAATCGTATCGACTCAAGCGGCCGCCCGTTAGTGTCGCATGCGAGAGCGCATCTGCGATTTCGACTAACGGAATTCCCAACTTCCAGCCAACCCCAGCAGCAAACAAGGCATTGGTGACCATATGCCGACCACTCACCGCAAGCGAAACCTCCGCAGTTCCCCCGCCATCAATGACTAGGGTGAACGAGGTGCCATCCGCTGAAAATTTCAGGTTTTCGGCGCGCACGGTGCCCCGGCCATTTCCAACACTCAAGATCGATGCGCGCGTCCGCTGGCGCAAGTAATCATGAAAATCACAGGCAACCGGCAGCAATAAAACCCCATCCGCCGGCAAGGCGCGCGCCAAGGTGCCCTTCTCATCGGCAATGGCTTCACGCGTTCCGAGAAACTCAATGTGCGCGGTTCCGATGTTGGTGATGATTCCAAATTTCGGGCGGGCAATTTCACACAGCGGCGCAAGCTCGCCAGAATGATTCATGCCCATTTCCCAAATGGCCGCCGTGTGCTCAGGAGTTGTGGCCAAAACACTCAGCGGTAACCCAATATGATTGTTTAAATTGCCCGCAGTTGCAGAAACTTTAAAGCGCTTGGAAAGCACCGCCGCGGTTAGATCCTTGGTGCTCGTCTTGCCGTTGGAACCCGTAATCGCCACAACCGGAAGATCCAGTTGAGTCCGCCACCAATGCGCAAGCCGCTGGAGGGCTAACAAAACATCAGGAACCACAATAACCGCAGCATCTGGCGGAACTTCTCCGCTCCAATGCTGGACAAGGACCAACGAGGCTCCCGCCGCGAGCGCCTGACTTGCAAAGGCATCTCCATTGAAGTTCTCACCCTGCAAGGCAAAGAACGCCGCACCGCGCGGCAACTTCCGCGTGTCCGTGCTAACACCTCCAGACACGAGCGCACTCGCAGATCCCGCGGCGATTTCCACGCCGAGGATCTCTGCAATTTGTTGGGCAGTCAGCGGCTTCATCTCATGTCAGCAATTTCCTGCGCTCGGTCTCTCAGCGCCTTACTCGCGTGCTTCCGATCATCGAAGGGAACCGTCTCATTCGCAAATTCCTGCGTCGTCTCATGCCCTTTGCCCGCAATCAAAATGATGTCGCCTGAGAGGGAATTTTTCACCGCAAAGGCAATCGCCTCAGCCCGGTCGGGAATGCTGCGGTGCGCTTTTCCTCCAAGCCCTTTCTCAATCGCTTGAATGATGCTCAGAGGATCTTCCGAACGCGGATTGTCGGAGGTGATCACACAGGCCTCACTGTGAGCCGCAGCCGCGACACCCATCAAAGGACGCTTGGTTTTATCCCTGTCTCCGCCACAACCAAACACGGTGATTAAGCGGCGTGGATTCAATTCACGCAAGGTGCGACACGCGTTCTCCAAGGCATCCGGTGTGTGCGCGTAGTCCACGAAAACGGTTGCTCCACCAGCATTGCCGATGTTTTCCATACGCCCGGGGACTTGCGGAGCATCTGCCAAGGCTGCCACCGAATCCCGCGGCCGGATCCCACACGCACTCGCCGCGGCAATCGCCGCTAGCAGATTGTAAACATTGAAGCGACCAATGAGAGGCGCACGCACCAGGTAGGTCTTGGTCTTGGCTGTTAGTTGAAACTCCATCCCTCGCGCCGTTTGGCGGAAGTTGTTCGCCCGAAAATCACTGTGCACACCAAAACCAAAACGAATGATCGGCATCTTGCCCTCCAAGGAATCCGCCAAATCCTTGCCGTAGGCATTGTCGATGTTGATGACCGCCACCGGCTTCTTGCCGTGCGGATCCGCCGCAAGCGCGTAAAACCAATCGGCCTTCGCCTGATAGTAGGATTCCATGCTGCCGTGATAATCCAGATGGTCCTGCGTTAGATTGGTGAATACACAAGCGTCGAAACCAATGGCTTCAACCCGCTTTTGATGAATTCCATGCGAGGAAACTTCCAGCGCCGCACCGCGACAGCCATTTTCCCGCATGCGAAGAAGCAGAGTGGAAAGCTCCACCGCACCAGGGGTTGTGTGACTGGCTGGCTCAACTTGCTCACCGTCATCGGTCAACACCGTTCCTAACAATCCAGCGCGGTGCCACACCGTTTTCATCACGTGATGAAGAAGGTAGGTGGTGGTGGTTTTCCCATTCGTCCCAGTCACCCCGGCAATTTTCAATTCCTTCCATGGGTGACCTGCTAGAGCCGATGCCAAGCTACCAAGCGCCGCACGACTGTCCGGAACATGCAGCCAGGTCGCTGCCCCAGGGAAGTCCACCGGCGGCGCGGACTCGGCCAAAATCACAGTGGCCCCCGCGGCGAGAGCATCTTCAATGAAGCGGTGCCCATCCATCCTGCTGCCACGGACTGCTGCAAAAATCATGCCTGGCGCAACCTCACGCGACGATGCGGTAATCGCTTGAATATCGGAATCGAGCGATCCTGCGACCGTAACTCGGGAAAGATTAGAAACTAAATCGCGGAGAATCATCGTGTGGCGTTGGCAAGCGGAGTTGAGACGGGTTCGGTGGGCTGCAAATTCATGCGGGAAGCAACCCGAGTGGCGATTTTACTGAAAACGGGACCTGCAATCGATCCGCCGTAAACATTGACTTTTTTCGTCCTCGGATCGTCGATGACGACGATGCAAACGAAGGCGGGATCTTGTGCTGGCATCATTCCAGCAAAGGAGACGATGTAGCGGTCTTTGAAATATCCTCCCTTGGGATTGTGCTTGTTGCAGGTTCCGGTTTTCCCGGCAACGCGGAAGCCCGGGACCGCAGCCTTGGTGGCGGTGCCCCCGATTTCAACAACCTTTTCCATGGCGGCGCGCATTTGAGTGAGGGTCTTTGGCTTCAGAACATCTGCCACCACTTCGGGCGGATAGTTCTCCACCACCGTTCCGTCATTGGCAACGAGGGATTTGATGATGTGTGGCTTGCGCAGCTTGCCATCTCCTGCGAGCACCGAGTAGGCGCACGCAAGCTGCAAGGGCGTGACGCTGGTGGCGTAGCCGAAACAGGCACGAGAAAAATCCACTTCGTTGCCCGTGTTGCGCGCGGTCCCGGAACTTTCACCACTGAGAAGAATCCCAGTTTTCCGACCAAATCCATACTTGTGCAGGTAGTCGTAAAACCGCTTGGAACCCAACTGACGGGCGATGATAAAGGTGCCGATGTTGTTGGATTTCTGGATCACCCCTTCAGTCGTTAGAGTGCCCGCAGGGTGGGAATCCTTCACCACCACCGCACCCGTCCGATAGTAACCATTGTGACAGAAAATGGAGGTCTGAGGCGTGATCAGATTTTCATTCAGGGAGCCTGAAACAGCCACGACCTTGATCGTCGAGCCGGGCTCATAAATCGCCTGAATGGCATAGTTATAGCCATTTTCCGCGAGGTTTTGCTTGTGGTTCAGATCGAAGTGCGGCCGGCTCGCCATCGCCAGAACCTCACCCGTTTTTGGATCCATCAAAACCACCGCACCACGGACCGACTCAAACTCGCGCAGCCCTGCATCCAACTCCTCTTCGACAATCGCTTGGATGCCCATGTCAAGCGTGAGCTGCACATTAAGCCCTGAACGCGGCGGCATCAGACTACCTGCATCGCCCGGCACCAAAAGACCGCGAGCATCCCGACGGTGTTTCCGCCACCCATCACGACCCGCAAGAAATTCTTCCATCGTCGCCTCGATCCCAAAACGGCCGAGAACCTGCGTGCTCGCTTTCCCATCCTCGCCCACGGTCTCCACCTCGCCGGTGAAACCCGTGAGATGCGTCGCCAAATTCGGGGCGGTATACCACCGCTTGATTGAATTTTCAAACTCGAAGCCGTGAATGTGATGGCTGCTGATTGACTCTCGCAGTTGATCCGCCACGTCTTCGGGCAAGTCCTTGGCAATGGCGACCCACTTGCCACGGCTTTTTTCAATCTTGTCGCGCAACTCTTCACGCCGCATGCCAAGTGGTCTAGCAAGAACTCCAACGGCATACTCGAGATGCCGCTCAACAATGACATCCTTGCTCTCCAGTTCTAAAATTTCACCACGCAAGCCATGAATCCTGCGGCGGCGCTGCGTGGCATCCATCTGCTCCCAACCAGGCTCGCGCGTCGCTTGTTGATAGGCGAGCCCATAGCTGGCAAGCTTGGGGTCGTGCAGGTGGTTTTTATCCACAAAAACCGTGGCCACAGGAATGCTCCTCGCCAACGGTTCTTCTTGCCGATCCACGATCATCCCGCGAAGTGCCGGCAATTTCTCGGTGCGGTGATAGGTCTTGCGCGAGCTTTCCGCGTAGAGCTGGCGGTCCACTAATTGAATTTTAACCAACCGAAACGACAGCACACTCAGCCCGACCACAAGAAGTGAACAAAGGGCGATGGCGCGATTTTGGAAGGATTTCTTCAAGGGCTACGGTTGGGCGGATGCCACGCTGTGGCGAGTCGTGATGGCGGGATCGACCTGTTCAATCGCGCTGAACGGAATGGGGCGCAGCGAGGAACCGTTATCCTCGATCTGCTTGCGAATGACGAAGCGGTTCAAAAGTTGGTCCATCCGCATCTCGGTGTTTCGAACGTCGAGGGCGTATTGCTCGACTCGGCGGTCGATGGCATCAATTTCCCGCGAAACGCGGACTTGACGGTTTTTATAGAAAGCATGCAGGACCCCACCGCTGCCAGTGATGGCGGCAGCGAGAAGAAGCGCGATGACAACGGAGGCTGGAATCCGAGCTTGGTGACGACGGCGGTTCATGGCTTGGGGGCTAAAAGCTGGGCAACCCGCAGCTTGGCACTGCGGGCTCGTGGGTTCAGAGAGATTTCCTCGGGGCTTGGAGCGATGGATTTTCGGGCGAGAAGCCGGAATTGATAATCTGGATTCGGCCGCGGCTCCGGCCAGCCAGGTTCGTCAAGAAACGCCGTGGAGCGGTGCTTGAGAAACCGCTTCACCATGCGGTCCTCAAGACTGTGGAACGTGATGATGAGCAGAAGCCCACCAGGCTTGAGAACCCTTGGCGCGGCAGCCAAGGCGGTGGCCAGAGATTCCAATTCTTCATTCACCGCCATGCGAATTGCCTGAAAGGTCTTCGTCGCTGGGTGGGTCCTGCCATGCCGTCCAATGGCTCGCTCAATGCAGTTGGCCAAATCCAAGGTCGTCTGAAACACTTGCTGCGAGCGGTGCTTAACGATGGCTGCTGCAATCCGGCGCGCCTTAGATTCCTCGCCAAACTCAAACAAAATCCTCACCAGATCCGCCTCTGACCACCGGTTGACGATGTCCGCCGCCGTTCGCGGGCTAGACGGCCCCATCCGCATGTCGAGCGGCCCCTCACGCATGAAGGAAAATCCACGGACCGCCGAATCAAGCTGACGCGAGGAAACCCCGAGATCCATCAACAAACCATCCGCACGCGCGCCGCCACGAATGGCCGGACTGTCTTGAAGCTGCGAAAAATTCCCCTCCCACGTCGAGAAGCGGTCACCAAATCCAGCCAAGCGCGCTTGTGCATGCGCCAAAGCTTCCGGGTCACGATCGACTCCAAGCACGCGCGCGCCAGCTTTGAGAAAAATCTCACTGTGCCCGCCCCCACCAAGCGTGCCATCGATGATGAAGCGATCCGGCCCAGCCGCCATCCACTCACCCACTTCTGCCGGGAAAACTGGCAAATGGTAAGCGCCTGATGCTGGCGACTCAACAAAATCCACGGCAGCCGGAATCTCCCGCAGTGAAGCCCCACCACGCAGCGTGCTTGGCACGACCATAAAATTTTGAAATGGCCGCGCTGACAACCAGCCGGAAGCCGCGCGGACCATCGTTTCAAAAAGCGCAGAAAACTCTGTCCCGAGAGACTTCTTGCGCTCAGCCAGGAAAAACAGCGGACGCCGCACCGACAACCAGCCAGGAGCGGTGCGAACGTCCGTTTGGACCCATGAAACCGCAGACTGTCCCGAGCCGGCGAATTCACCTCCATGAGAAAAAAATCGACTCCCCGCACCCACCGCGCAAGCCACCTGACCCGCAGCTCGGCGGATCGTTGGAATCACTGGAATGGATGAATTGAACAACATTGCTGTCTTGCGTTCTCGAATACGTGGGAAAATGGATAAAAGAAAATTGATTGATTATAAGATGCCGAGCTCATCCTCGTCGCCTTGCTGCATCTCAATCTCGAGCGCTCGCTCGAAATTTGCCTTGTTCCAGACCTCGAAATGCATGCCCCGGCCAGCAAGCACGACTTCAGAATCCCCGGAAATTTCAGCCTTCTCACTCAAATCTTTGGGAACCAACAATTTGCCTTGATCGTTCACCGTCGCTTCGCGGCACAGCATCGAGAGACTCCCCAGCAAGGCGGACTTCTTCGCAGGCGTCAAATCACTACCATTGACCGTCCTAACACGCTCGTCGAATGCTTCCTGGCTCAGGACTTTGACCACCGGCATCTCGTGCGCACGCGAAAAGAGCAGAAACAACACGGCACCCGGCTCCGGCCGCCAAGGCGTAGGAATGGACACCCGGAACTTGGGGTCCATTTTGTAAGGCGTGAAGCCCTTATAACGCTGTTCGGTGGTGCTCACGGGTGCTCGAATGCAATCTCAGTGCCCCAAAATACACATTAGTGCACCGACAGCAATATTAATTTGAAACCGTGTAATATTTTAGTTAAACAACTGATTTTAAAAGAGTTATTGAGACAAACGGCGCAAAAACCCACAAGTTTAAGAGAAAATTCTCCATAATTTGAGCCGAAGCAGCGCTGAGTTTTTTTCAAAAAATAGGAATTTTTGTGATTTTTTGAAAATACGTAGATCAAGTGTACTTCAATAAACTCTTTCCCCCCCCGGTCGTCACCAGCCTAGAACGCCACTTGCTTTCAGGGCCAAGCGCCTTAAAACCCAAAGGAGCCTATCCCCCCATGAAATTCATCCTCCCCCTTTCCTATGCACTGGGCCTCTGCCTTCACGCGCAGGCCTTGGCTGAGGAAATTTTCAAACCTATCACTCCGCCTGCTCCTGAATCCGGAATCCTCGACGAAAGCCGGATTTTCAAGCCTGAGAGTCGATCCTTCCAACGAATTTCCGAGGTGATCCAAAAGCTCAATGCTGCTCGTGGATATCAAACTTATCTTGTCGTCGAACCGGTCATTATCGGCGAAAGTCCGCTCGAACTCGCAGAACGATTGAAGCAAGCGTGGCTCACCAAGCAGGACGGCTTGGTGGTGGTATTCGAAACCACCGGGCGCAATCTCGGTGCCGGACGCCACTTGGAGTCTGACGAAACCGTGCCAAAGCAAGTCCCCTCATTCGTCACAACCGATCTCCTGAACCGGGCGGTGCAGGTGGTGGATCCGACTCTGCCAACGGAGGCTTATCTCGAGGCATTCATGGCGGAACTCACCGCTGGTCTCGACACTTACTTTACTCTTCGTGACAGCCCTCCGCCGCCTGAACGCAATTTTAAAGTCGAACTCGTCATTCTCGGCACACTTGCCGTTCTCGGACTGGCAAGCATCGCCGCAAGAGAAGTGATCCGCAATACAAGCATGGCGGACGTACAAACTTACCAATTCCCAGAAGTTTCTCAACCAGAAAGACTTGGAGCACCATTTGGCGCAGCCGTCACTTCGCGGCCTTTCGCCCCTGCGGACGAATCACATCGGGCAAAGCACTCCTAAGCACCGCGCGCTTCACCGGCAAATGGTGCGGCAACAAAGCGGAAAACAAGTGCGTCAATGGATAGGCTGCCAAGGCAAACACCACGCCCATCGACAAGAAGCCCACAATAAAATTCGCCACCGAGAGCGATCCAAGGCCCGGCATGCTGATGTGCGCACCCGCCAAAAATCCCGGCACGGGAAGCGACAACAGATCAATCAACCATTGACCAAAACGAACCTGCGCAATCCAAAATGGAACATTGGTAAACGGATTGGTGATGAAACATGCCCCAACGGCAAACGGAACATTCACTTTCGCCCGCATCGCGAAAATCGCCGCAAAGATCGATTGCGGAATCATCGGCATCATCGAAAAGAAAAAACCTATCGCCAATCCTGAGGCGACCGTATCCCGGCACGGCACCCATAGACTCCGGTGAAACAGGGGCTTTGAAAGCTTCTGCCACCATGGCCGATGCCTCAGCCTCGGGTGGCGCAAGGCTCGGTAAACCCGCCGGACCATTCTGAGGTAGTGGACTTTCATCGAGGCAAAAACATTGGGCGGCACATTCTTACAGACTCCCGAGTGAATCAACTGCAAATGCCTTGCACCATCGGCTCCATTTCCGCAGGGTATGCCCACCTCACCATGCATCCATTGCAAGCCTTCATCCTTGGCGTGATCGAAGGGATCACGGAATACCTCCCCATCAGTTCCACCGGCCACCTCCTTGTCGCCCAGCACCTCATGGGCATCGGGACGGCGACTCCCACGGAAAAAGCTGCCGCTGACACATTCGCAATTTGCGTCCAAGGTGGCGCGATCCTCGCCGTGGTTGGGGTTTATTTTAAACGTGTCATGCAAATGCTCCGCGGCCTCATCGGCCAAGACCACGAGGGGCTGAAACTTGCGATCATGATCGTCGCCGGATTCCTCCCCGCCGCAATCATCGGCCTTATCTTCAACGACAAAATTGAGGAAAAACTCTTCGGAATGTGGCCTGTCATTATCGCATGGATCGTTGGTGGCGTGTTGATTCTCGCAACTGCCGCTTGGCGAAAAAACAAGCCAAACCGCGGGGAAGGCAAGGACCTGCTGGAAATGACCGTCAAAATGGCCCTCGCCATTGGCCTTCTCCAGTGTGTCGCGATGTGGCCCGGAACCAGTCGCAGCCTCATGACCATCGTTGGCGGACTCATCGTCGGCCTCTCGATCCGTGCCGCCGTGGAATATTCATTCCTCCTCGGCGTCGTGACTCTCACCGCTGCAACCGCGAAAAAAGCCCTTTGGAAAGTGGAGGGGCTCGACCCATCTTACGAGGTCTGGTTCGGCGGCACCAAGCTGATGTGGGACACCTACGGCCCGCTCCCATTGTTCATCGGGATTTTCGCTGCGGCGGTCTCCGCCGCCGTCGCCGTGAAATGGCTGGTCTCCTATCTCCAAAGCCACGGACTCTCCGTCTTCGGTTGGTATCGAATCGCACTCGGCATCGCCATCGGCGGCCTCCTCGCAACTGGCGTCCTCGCGCTTTAACACAGCCGCACCATATCCTTCACAAACTGGCCCCACAGGAAGACCAAACCCCGCTTGGAATACTGAAAATTTCCATCCCCGGTGAGTCGGACGATCCCTGCCGCTAAATTGTGCGCCACCTGGCTCCGCATTTCCTGCTCAATTCCATCTTCAAGCTCTTCAGGATCAGGCATCCTCAACTGGTCTGACCGAACCCCGAGGCGCGCTAAATAACGCTGATGATCGCTAAGAATTTGATGAAAGCAACTCCGCTCGCACGGCACATGGTTCCACCGGACATTCGGAGGACACTGCAGCGTCGGGGCAAAAGGGAAATTCGTCGTTCTCCAGATATTTCCCTCACGGTCTTGTGATGTGATTGTGATGAACGCAAACGCCACATCACTCTGCTCGCACAGGCACACGGCGGCGACGGCACGCTCTTCAGGATGCCAAAAAAGCCGGAAAAACTGCTGCATCCCCGCCCATTCCCATCCACAATCCGAGCAATGCTCAAAGCCTGCCTCTTCCATCCCCGCTGCCGCCTCGGTCGCATTCGGAAAAAATGCAGGATTCGGCAACTCGCGATGCCTCAGGCGATTGTTTAATGGCAAGCGCATCCGCCGGATCCTCGTGAGCAACTCGATCCATGGCAGAAAAAACCACAGCAGAATCCCCAGGAACCCGACCCACAAGTGGCCGCTGACAAAATAAAATAAGCAGAAACTTGCCAACAAGAACGTCAGCGCCCCCAGTTTTCGCAAGCAATTCGCCCGCGAAGAACGCAGGGCTAGGCCGAGGACGGTCAGACCAATGACAATTAGGGTTTCACGCATGGCAAATCAGTGGAAATACCGGACAACGCGGCAGTCGCTATGAATCCCACCAATCCGGAAACCGCGCAAGGGCTTGTTTTACATGATCCACTCATCGCGGCGATACCCAGGATTGAGATAACAGCTCACGCAAGCGCCTAGGGTCAGTCGCCGTGGTCTTGGCAACGAATCCTCGCGCATGGGCGAAGTGGACGTCCCCGCAATCCGCAATCCGCGTAAAATCCAAACACGCACTGTCTTGGTGTCGCGATAATCCAAATCCGGCCCCACGCCGGTCTGGATAAACCAAACCCACCACCCCGCTCTCCGTCGGATGCGCATCGATATAACGGGCCAATCCCGCTGACGGCTCATCCGCCATGGGCTCGGTCCGAGGCATGAACAAGACTTTGAACGAATTCCCATCCACTGTCTCAATCTCCCAAAACTCACTCACCATGCCAATTTCATCCAACCGTGCCCGCAAGGTCTTCAGATATACTAGCAAGTCCACCCCGATCCAACGCATCACTTCCCACAGCGGATCCCCTGGCTCCAAGCGAACCGTCCCCGCAAAACGCCGCAGCAAGGTCGTATCAATCGGCGAGTTCAATTTAAACAAGGTCTCACGCGCCACCCCCAACCAACGCGCCGTCTCAACTGGCCCCCGCGTATCAAACCACTCCGCCGGCTCCAACCAATCACAAAACGCCCGCGCATCCTCATAAACCCCAAGCTGCCGCAACACCAAACTCAAGGCACAGGTCGGCGGATAATCTCTCGGAAATTGATGATGATCGAAATTCCCCCGCTCCGGCGCATGCTCGCCACCCACATCCACCACTGCAATCGACCCATCCGCCAAGTCCTCCGGGCTAGGCTCACGGCGCACAATCGGAACCGCACTTTCCGCAAGCAACAAACAACAGGCTAGGAACTCGTCCTTATGCGAGCCCCCCGGATGAGTCAAAATTTGAGAAAAGATCATATCAATGCGTGGTGGCCACCTTATGCCCTCCCCGCCGCATGGAAAGCGGCATTTATCACTCATTTTCTCCACTCAGAAGTCACTCGATCCAAAGACTTTCACCAAAACAACGGCTTTTCTCCCCAATCCCGCCTTGCCATCCCGGGAAAAACCGTGCATAGCCCGCCCCCCTTCTCACGGAGGTTCCATCCCTATCCATTGCTGTCATGTCTCTGAAAATTCGAAATCTCGCCATTATTGCCCACGTTGACCATGGGAAGACCACCCTCGTTGACCAACTCCTGCAAGCGGGCGGAACCTACCGGGAAAACCAAGCCACCACGGAACGTGCGATGGACTCCATGGACCTGGAACGCGAAAAAGGCATCACCATCAAGGCCAAAAACACCGCCATCCTCTGGGAAGGCTACACCATCAACATCGTCGACACCCCGGGCCACGCAGACTTCGGCGCCGAAGTCGAACGCGTCATGAAGATGGTCGATGGAGTCCTGCTCGTCGTCGATGCCTCCGGCGGCCCCCAAGCACAAACCCGCTTCGTCCTCCGCAAGGCGATGCAGGAAGGCCTGAAGCCGATCGTCGTCATCAACAAAATTGACCGACCACTCGCCACTCCTGAAAAAGTTCACGACCAAGTCCTTGAACTCTTCCTCGACCTCGACGCCGACGACGAGCAATTCAACGCTCCCTTCTGCTACGGCTCCGCTCGGGACGGCTATTTCATGGATCATCCCGACGATGAGCGCAAAGACTGCATCCCGCTCCTCAAGAAAATCATCGAACACATCCCCGCGCCCAAAGCAGACCCGGATGCGCCATTCCTCATGCTCGTTTCAAACATCGAGTGGGATGAGTATGTCGGCCGCGTCGCTGTCGGCAAGGTCCTCGGTGGCAGCGTTAAGAAGGGCGACACCGTTTTCCTGCTCCGCCAAGACGGCACCAAGGTCCAATCCAAGGTCCTCAAAACCTTCACCTACTCTGGTCTCGCAACAGCAGACTCGGATGGCTGCGGCGCTGGTGGCATCGTCGGCATCGCTGCCGGCATCGAGAATATCGACATTGGCGAGACCATCGCTGGCACTGCCGACCAAGAACCACTCCCCTTCGTCGCCATCGACCCACCAACCGTCTCGATGCAGTTTTCCATCAACGACGGCCCACTCGCAGGGAAAGAAGGCAAGCACGTCACCTCACGCGCCATCCGTGAGCGCCTGATGCGTGAGTTGAAAACCAACATTTCCATCACCGTCGAAGATACCGACACTTCCGGGGTCTTCAACGTCTCTGCACGCGGTTCGATGCAAATTGCCGTCCTTGTGGAGCAAATGCGCCGCGAGGGCTTTGAGGTTCTTGTTTCCCGTCCCGTCGTGATCTATCGTCGTGACGACAACGGCAAACTCTTGGAACCCTACGAGACCCTCTACGTGGAAGCCCCTGGCGACTACACACAAGGCATCCTTAAAATTCTCATGAACCGCAAAGGCCTCATGGAACACATGGACACTGAGGCATCCGGCCGCGTCTTCATTCAAGCCACCATCCCAACCCGCGGCCTCATTGGTTTCGAAACGGAACTCGTCAACCTGACCTCCGGCCACGGCATCATGTCCCACCTGTTCAAGGAATACGCCCCACACGCCGGCGAAATTCAGAACCGCACGACTGGCACGCTCGTTTCCATGGACTCAGGCACAGCCACCCCGTTCTCGCTGCAGACTCTCGAAGACCGTGGAATTCTCTTCGTTGCTCCTGGCGACGCAGTTTACGGCGGTATGCTTGTCGGAGAAAATCCACGGGTGGGTGACTTACCAGTCAACCCAGTCAAGGAAAAGCACTTGGACAACATGCGTTCTTCCGGCAAGGACAAGACTTCCAAGCTCACCCCCGCTTTGCGCTTCTCACTCGAGCGCGCCATCGAATACATCGATGCCGACGAACTTGTGGAAGCCACTCCTCAGAATATCCGTCTCCGCAAGCGCATCCTCGACGCCAACGTTCGCAAACGCGCATCCAAAGGCACCGAAGACCGCGCCGCTCGCTAAAGTTTAGCTGCGGAAAGCCCGCTCAAATCCAAAAATCAAAGCCCCTGCGCAAGCAGGGGCTTTTTTCTGTAGAACAGCCGTTCAAACCACCCCCTTGCGCAAATTTCTGGCGCTCCACAACACGCCTGCTGCCGCCTTCGCATTTCCGCGCATTTTCCGGGCTCCATCCTTCCGCTTGATGCCAAATCG
>JBILPN010000398.1:0-4056 GCA_044373865.1 Luteolibacter sp.
GGTGCTTGGGCTTGTTGCTGTGATAAGTCTCTCTCTAGCATTTTTTAAGACAGGAACGAGAGTGCGGCTTGGCGCTCTGGGGCTTGCGCTTGGCGCGCTTTCACTGATCTCCATTTTCTAATCAATCGCGCATGCATCTTTCCCCTCGTGAGCAGGAAAAACTTCTAATTGTCGTTGCTGGAGAGCTTGCGCAGCGCAGGCGTGCGCGCGGGCTGAAGCTGAACTATCCGGAGTCAGTGGCTCTGATCACAGCGGAGCTGATGGAGGGTGCTCGGGATGGCAAATCCGTGGCGGAATTGATGAGTTACGGCACGACGCTTGTGACGCGCAACGAGGTGATGGAGGGGGTTGCTGAGATGATTCATGACATCCAAGTCGAGGCCACTTTCCCTGACGGGACGAAACTAGTCACTGTTCACCAACCGATCCGATGATTCCAGGAGAAATAGTTACCCCGGCCGGCGCTCCTGATTTGGAGTTGAATGTTGGCCTTCCAAAATTGCGGATGCCTGTTGCAAATTCAGGTGACCGTCCAATTCAGATTGGCAGTCATTTTCATTTTTTTGAGGTCAATGAGGCTTTGCGGTTTGACCGGATTTCGGCGCGTGGTTTTCGGTTGGATATCCCGGCTGGCACGGCTCTGCGCTTTGAGCCGGGAGATACCCGTGAGATCACCTTGGTTGCCTTTGCGGGAAGTCGGGAAGTGCATGGTCTCAACAATCGCATCAACGGACCGCTTGATTTATGAAACAAACGCGATCGAACTATGCAGGCATGTTTGGCCCCACCACGGGCGACCGAGTTCGGCTCGCTGATACGGAGCTGTGGATCGAAGTCGAGCGGGATTTAATTGCGGAGGGGGGGGGATATGGAAATGAAGTGAAATTTGGCGGAGGGAAAGTGATTCGCGATGGAATGGCGCAGTCCCCGCTGGCGACGGATGTGGAGTGTCTGGATCTTGTCATCACCAACGCGCTGATCCTTGATGCCATGCAGGGCGTGGTTAAGGCGGACATTGGTATCAAAAAGGGGCGCATTGTTGGAATTGGGCATGCTGGGAATCCACTGCTGCAAGATGGGATTTCCATGACGATTGGTGCGGCGACGGAGGTGATCGCGGGTGAGGGCTGCATTGTGACTGCGGGCGGGATTGATACGCACATTCATTTCATTTGTCCGCAGCAAATTGAGCATGCAATTGCAAGTGGGGTTACCACCTTGATTGGTGGGGGAACGGGGCCCGCGCATGGAACCTATGCGACGACCTGCACTCCCGGGCAGTGGCATATTCATCGCATGTTAGAGGCTGCTGAGGCATTTCCAGTGAATCTGGGTTTTTTGGGTAAGGGGAATTGTTCGTCGCCCGAGCCTCTGCGAGAACAAGTGCGTGCTGGCGCGATTGGTTTGAAATTACACGAGGATTGGGGAACGACGCCTGCTGCGATCGATACCTGTTTGGGGGTCGCGGATGAGTTTGATGTTCAAGTTGCCATCCATACCGATACCTTGAATGAGGCGGGTTTTGTTGAAAGCACTTTAGCGGCATTCAAAGGGCGCACGATTCATACTTATCACTCCGAGGGAGCGGGTGGAGGGCATGCGCCGGACATCATTCGAGTGTGTGGAGAGGCAAATGTGCTGCCATCTTCCACCAATCCCACTCGGCCGTTTACGAGTAATACGATTGACGAGCACTTGGACATGCTGATGGTGTGTCATCACCTTGATTCGCGGATCCCAGAGGATGTTGCATTTGCAGAAAGTCGCATCCGGCCGGAGACGATTGCGGCGGAGGATCGTTTGCATGATTTGGGAGCGATTGCGATGATGTCATCTGACAGTCAAGCGATGGGTCGCATAGGAGAGACCATCACCCGGACTTGGCAGACGGCGCATAAGATGAAAATTCAGTTCGGAAAGCTTGAGGGGCCAAGTCACCCGGCGGCTGACAATTTCCGAGCTTTGCGGTATGTGGCAAAATACACCATTTGCCCGGCGATTGCCCATGGGATTTCCCATGAGGTTGGGAGCATTGAGAATGGAAAATTGGCGGATTTGGTGATTTGGAAACCCGGTTTTTTCGGGGTGAAGCCAGAGACAATTCTCAAAGGAGGCCTGATCGCATGGGCGAACATGGGTGATCCAAATGCGTCCATTCCAACACCTCAGCCTACAATGTATCGCCCACAATTCGGGGCTTTTGGAAAGGCGCTTTCCGCGACCTCGCTTACCTTTGTGAGTGCAGTGTCCTTGGAGACAGGTGCGCTAGCCTCCTTGGGACTAAGCAAACGTTTGGTCGCGGTTAAAAACTGCCGGAATATTAGTAAACGAGATTTGCCATTCAACGATGTATTGCCGAAAATTACGGTTGATCCTGAGACCTACACGGTGACGGCGGATGGGGAAGAGTTGCGTTGCGAACCGCTTTCGGAGCTCCCGATGGCACAGCGTTACTTTTTGTTTTAGTCGGCTTGGGGATTCGTCTTAGAATTGATTTATGAACCTCATTCACTGTGCGCTGGCCCCGGGATCTGAGTTGAAAATTGAGGATCAAGTGACGTTAGCAGTTGAGCGACGGCAGTTTCTCAAGCGGCGGTGGCGTGGATTTGCAGAGGATGGGATTGAATTTGGTTTTGATTTGGAGAGTCGTCTGAGCGACGGAGCCGTGATTTTTCATCAGCAGGGAAAAGACTACGTTGTTAGGCAGCTGCCAGAGACGGTCTATCGAATTGAAGTCTCCACGGCTCCGCTTGCAGCGTTGGTGGGTTGGAAAGTTGGCAATCTTCATCTTCCGATGCAGATTGTGGATGATGCGGTCCTTGTTTTGCATGATGAATCCATGACAAAGCTTTTGGAGCGAGAGGGCTGGGTTTATTCCGAGCCTGAGCTTGTTTTTACGCCGATGAAAGCGATGGCGCACGGAAATTGAACGACATGATGAAATCGGATCCAATGCTTTGGTTGCTTCAGGCAAATGACAGTGCTTATCCATCCGGAGCGTATGCGCATTCGTTCGGGTTGGAGGAGTTGGTGGAGTGTGGAGTGGTTGCGACGGCGACGGATTTGGAGACTTTTATTGAGAAGCAGGTGATTCCATCCTTGTTGGTGTTTGAGGTTCCATTCTTCGCCAAAGCGCATGCGGCAGCAGTTGCAGGAGATTCTGAAATTTTGTTGAGTTTGGATCAGGAGTTAGACGCGTGGCGCTTGCCGGCGGAGCTTCGTGATGCCTCGCGGCGGATTGGTTCGCAGCGGTTGAGTTTGTTGGTGCAGCTTGATCCATCTCCGCTCGTATTGCAGCAGCAGGCGATTGCGCCGCGGAGTCATCACTTGGTGGTGACTGCCTTGGAGTTGGCGGCATTGCCATTAGAAATGGCGGCTCGCGCATTTGCATTTCAATCGGTGGCAGGTCTTGGGGCTGCTGCGATGAAATTGATGCGGCTGGGGCAGAATTCCTGCCAGCAAATCACGCGTCGTTCATTGGTGCGGCTGGGAGAAAAAATGGATCGTGCGCTTTGCCAAGAGCCCGATGCGTGGTTTAATCCTCTTTTAGAAATCGCTTCACTTCGTCATGCCCGTGCAAACTCCCGACTTTTCATCTCGTAGTTCCAAGGTCCGTCCATTCCGTTTGGGAGTTGGTGGTCCGGTGGGTTCTGGTAAAACCATGTGCGTGCTGCGACTTTGCCAGTGGCTAAAGGAGGAAATATCGTTGGCTGTGATTACCAATGACATTTACACACGCGAGGATGCGGAATTTCTGTTGCGCGAGGGAGTTTTGCCTGCGGATCGGGTTTTAGGTGTTGAAACTGGTGGCTGTCCACACACCGCGATTCGCGATGACACGAGCATGAACATGGCTGCGGTGACGGACCTTGAAAATCGTCATGAGGATCTCAAGTTGATTCTAATTGAGAGTGGTGGAGATAATCTATCCGCGACGTTTTCGCCAGAGTTGGTTGATGCCTATATCTATGTGATTGATGTCGCGGAAGGAGATAAAATTCCGCGAAAAGGCGGGCCGGCGATTCGGACGAGCGATCTTCTCTTGATCAATAAAAC
>JBILPN010000399.1:0-4049 GCA_044373865.1 Luteolibacter sp.
GATTTTTGGATTTCCACGGCGATTTCCAATTCCCGGAGATCGCGTTGAGATTCGTCTCGGATGGTGGCGAGATGAGTGTTTGCGCAGGCGATGCCGCAGAGGTCGGCGAGAGTGCGGAGTGTGCCGAGAGAGCGCAGGCGCATGTCTGTGGCGGTGGATTTCCGCAAGACGATGAGCGCGCCGAAGTGGATGTCACCGGCGACGATGGGAAAGACACAACCGGCGCCGACGGCGCGGAGAGAGGCGAAATGAAGGTTTTGGCGGGCGAGGTCCTCGAAGCTCTCCCAGACGGTTTCGCGGGTGAGTTGGCCGAGGGATTTGAGCGTGTGGTCCGCATCGTTGGGATCGAGGAACCAAGGGGCGGGTGCGAGGATTTCGCGGATGGTGTTGGGGATGCTCAGCGAGCCTTGGATGAAGACGCGGTCGTGGGTGTGGAGTGCGAGAAACTCGTCGAGGGAAGTGCCGATGAAGTCGCGGAGGTTGCTGCTTTCGATGAGATTTTCCGTGAGGCGATGAAAGACCGATAGGCTTTCGTAGCAGGAGGAAAGTTCCTCGAGGACGCTGTCGAGCTCCGGGGTCGATGGGAGAGGCAGGCCTTGGCTGGGATAGTGTTTGACGATTTCCATGCGGAAACCGTCCGGGCCGCGCCAAGTGTTGAGCTTGTCAGCAAATTGATGGATGATGAACAGGCCGCGTCCGGATTCCGCGCTGGGGTCGTCGGGGAGGCTGGGCTTGGCGAGCGCGGCGTCCGATGGGCCTTGGCCTGGGTCTTGGACGGCGAGGATGATCGCATCTTGGGTGGTGCACCACTCCACGATGATGCGTTGATTTGGGTCGCTCGCGGCGCCGTGGAGGACGGCATTGAAGACCATTTCGCTGAAGACCAATTCCCAGTGAGGCAGGTCGATTTCCGTGAGTGAGCCATTGGAAATCGCGTCGATAAAGCGTTTCCGCAGTGGGCCGACGAGCGCGTTGTCCGCGGGGAACGAGTGGCGGACGACACGGGTGGGAGCGTCGAGGAAGGGGGCTGCACTCATGGTTGCGAGCGAGATGGGTTGAGCTGCGCGGGCTTCAAGTTGCGGGTAAACTCGCGCAGGCTGGCGAGGAGAGTTCCCGGCGGCAGGGATGCTTGATAGACGGCATGCAGCGCCTCATCCTCGTGACTGGGGCTATGGCAGCCGTGGAGGTCCGCGTAGGAAAAGACGCCCGGAGGAGTGTGGCGGATGACCGTTTTCCAGTCAGAATCGAGCAAATCCAGTTGTTCCTTGGTGCGAGGGAGCACGCCGTAGAGCGGGAGTTCGCCCTTCCAGACGAGCGGGAGCCAAGCGATGCGGTTGCGGAGGCTGAGGTCAGCGGGATTGCCGGGAAGGGTCATTCCGTCGAAGGTGGTGAATTCGCCAGGTGAGCTCTCCACGCTGCGCATCCGGCAGTAGAGCCAAAGCGCGCGGATGCGGTCGAGCAGGGGGATGCTTGGAAATGCGCGTTCGAGCGTGGAGATTAGGTGAGTTTCCAGGTCGTCGAGGCGGGCGAGGTGTTTCAGATTGAACAAGACGCCGCGCTCCAAGCGGCAATTTTCCAGGGCGGTGACGGGTCCGACGAATGAGGAGTCTGAGAGGTGGGATTTCTTGATGAGATTGGAGCCCGAGATGACTGAGTTGCTGCCGATGACGGCGTGTGGGCCAATTTCGCAGCCTGGGCCGATGAGCACGTGGTCGCCGATGAAGTATGGGGGGATCAGGGTGGCGTCCGGGTGGATTCGGCAGGAGAAGCCGATGTTGATGAGCGGGTAGTCCGGTTCTACGGCCATCCGTTCGAGCCAAGACTGTTCGATGGCAGCGGCGCGTTTGACCAGATCCCACCCGTTGAGTGGAGCGGGAGGAGAGGGCTCGCCGGGCAGCCAATCGACTTGGCTTGCCGACGCTGGAGCGTCGTCCGTGGATGCGATGCTGGTGAAGGAAATTCGCAGTGGCCAGAGAGAGGATTCCTCGAGCAAGCGGCGGACGGCGGCAGGCCGGTCAGCGGCGAAGACTTGGACGTCCGAGACGCCTTGGTTCACCGCGTAATCCAGCCAATGATGAAGGAGGCACTGGTCACCGACTGTCCAGAGAGAGAAAGGGAGAGGAGAACGGACAACCGTATCCAGTCCTGACCAATCCGGTAGAACGAGAATGAGTGGGGGGGGGGTCATGTTGGGTCAGTAAGCGCCTTTTCCGAAAATAACGGCGGGTAGTGTTTTTAAAAGGATGCGGATGTCGAACAGCACGCTGGAGGAGCGGATGTATTGGAGATCGAGGCGGACTTGGCCATCAAAGTCGATTTCCGCGCGGCCGCCGATTTGCCAGAGGCAGGTGATGCCGGGTTTCACGCGGAGGCGGCGAAGGTGGGACGCCTTGTATTCCGCGACTTCGCGGGGCAGCGGCGGGCGAGGCCCGACGAGAGACATGTCGCCACGTAGGACATTGTAAAACTGGGGGAACTCGTCGATCGAGAGCTTGCGGATCCATTTCCCGATTTTGGTGATGCGCGGGTCATCCTTCATTTTGAAGGTGACGCCAGATTGTCCGTGTTGGTTGGCTTGGAGGAGTTGGTCCTTGATGGCGTCTGCGTTGACGATCATGGAGCGGAATTTCCACATGCCAAAAAGCCGACCACCGGCACCGACGCGATTTTGGCAGAAAAAGATCGGTCCGCGGTCCTCAAGCTTGATGAGGAGCGAGGTGATGGCGAAAATGGGAGCGAAGCCGACGAGAGCGGCAAGCGCGCCAAAGATGTCGAGACCGCGTTTGAGCGCGCGCGCGACCGTGATTGCGATGCGCCAAATCGTGATTTTGCGGCGGGCATTGCGACTCCAGCGCATGATGCTGCCGTGGTCATTGGATTGGCTCCAGTGTTCGAGGGGGTCAATGTTCATTCAAAACACGACGTCTATACTATTTGGTTGTCTTAGCAATTCAAACCATGCAGCTTTTGAAAAGTTGGTTCTAGCGAGGAGTTGCAGCAGCGATTCCACCCCCCCTAGGTCAGGTCCGAGAACCCGGATTTTGGCCGCCCCCCCATTCGTAATACCATGATTCAATCAAGAACGGAAGCAGACGGCACGGTCGTCATGACGGTGATGGTCGATACTTTGGATCGTCTAACGGCAGCGGAATTTCGAGAGCAGGCCTCGCCGATCTTGGCGGCCTCCCGAGGGCTGGTGCAGGTGGATTGTACCTTGTTGGAGTTTATTGACAGCTCGGGCGTGGGAGCCTTCCTCCATGCGAATAAACTGTTGCCCGCGGATCGGCGGCCGGTGCGATTGACAGGAGTGGGGGCCAAGATTTTGACCTTGCTTGAGTTGATGCACGTTCACCGGAGTTTCGAGCTGGAAGCGAGAGTCTAAAGTCTGTGCCGCCGTGATGACTGCACGCTATTTTGAGGGAAGCTATCCCGACTTGGAGCGGCGTCTGGAAGATCATTTTTCCAGACTTGCGGTGGCATTTGGCCGGAAGGCATGGCGCGGGGCGTTGGTTCTTGGGGGTGGCTACGGCCGTGGTGAAGGCGGCGTCATGTTGACGGAAGGTGAGCCGGGGTTTTCAAACGATCTGGATTACTTCTTATTCGATCCCACGCCGGAGGCCCCCACATTGCAGGCCTGGTGTCGGGAGATCGAGCGAGTCGAGAGCTTGGAGTTAGGGATTGATGTTGAGATCAAGTGCCTGAGAGAAGATTCGATTGGCGATGCGAGTCGGTCGATGATGTTTGCGGATTTGGTTGCCGGTCATGTGCTGGTGGCGGGAGACGGCAGATTTTTGGAGCGGATGCGTGTTGGTTTGGATTTTTCAAAGATTGCGGCCGGCGAGGCTACCCGGCTGTTATGGAACCGCGGGACTGGGATGTATTTTTCCGGCTGCCGGATGTGGGAAGATGCAGGCAAAACCTTCGTGATTCGGAACCACGCCAAGTTGAAATTGGCCTTGGGAGATGCATGGTTGTGCATTCACGGGCAATACACATCGCGCTGTCGTGAGCGGGGAGAGCGTTTGGCTGCGATGAAATTGCCGGAGGAG
>JBILPN010000400.1:0-4045 GCA_044373865.1 Luteolibacter sp.
CCATGGCTCCCAAATCTGGCCTTCAACTTGCACCAGGCTGAGCATCCCGCTGGATTTCGGCTGGGCGAGGATTTTGTCTGCGGTTTGGTAGGGGAAAATCGCATGGTCTGGATCGACTCTTCCGGCCGTGAATCCACCGTTGCTTCCAACGAAGAGCCATAAGTTTGAATCGGAAACCACGCTCATCAAGAACGGTTGCATCTGGTCAACATTCGGAATGCACAGATAATCTCGTCCGTCAATCGTCACTGGCGCATCATGTTCGTGTCCGTGGGTGGAATGGTTGGACCTGCGATTTTCTTGCGATGCAGGTGCGCGTTCAGACGCAGAATCAAGGGGTCGGAGCGGATGAGGCAGGACGGGTGAAGCTTGCATAGAATGGTGAAGGATCGGGTTTTTCTCTGCCGGGTTGGACTTTCCTGAGCGCTGCAAACTCGGAAAGTGACCCATGGAGTGGTGGATACGACTTTGGCTGCGGAGAGATTTTCTCACGCGAGCTTCAGCGGAACTGCCCGCTTCATTAAGTGGATTGGACCGACCCGACAAGAGAAATTGCACAATTTTGCAATATTTGAACCAAGACGGAGGAATCCTGTTGGCTAGCGAATTAAAGGTTGGCAAGGATCGGGGTGGGGGATGTTTGCTCGCTTGCGCTGGAGCGTTTGGTGAGCGCTTGGTTGGGAGTGGATAAAACTGGTTTTCTGCCTTGGAGCGTGGTTGGAATTTCTGCAAGGTCGCTGGGCCATGCCAGATGAACTTTCTCCGGCGGAGCTTCTCCGCTACTCGCGCCATTTGCTCATCCCGGGGGTGGGCGTGGAGGGGCAGTTGCGTTTGAAGAAGGCTTCGGTGTTGCTGGTTGGGACGGGGGCGCTTGGCTCGCCGGCGGCGCTGTATTTGGCGGCGGCTGGGATCGGCAAAATCGGTTTGGTGGACCCTGATGTGGTGGATGCTTCGAACCTCCAACGGCAGATTTTGCACGGAGAGTCTTGGTTGGGAAAGCCGAAGCTTGAGAGTGCGGCAGCGCGCTTGCGCGAGGTGAATCCGCATGTGCAAGTGGAGCTGCATCCGGTGAGATTCGCGCCTGAGAATGCCCTGGAAATTGCTGCGTCCTACCAGGTGATCGTCGATGGATCGGATAATTTTCCGACGCGCTTTCTGACGAATGACACGGCATTTTTCCTGAGGATCCCGTTAATTTACGGGGCGATTCATCGTTTTGAGGGGCAGACCGGGGTTTTTGCGCCGCATTTGGGCGGGCCTTGTTACCGCTGTTTGTTGCCAAAGATGCCAGCGGCGGGGAGCGTGCCATCTTGTCAGGAGGCGGGAGTTTTGGGGGTTTTGCCGGGGATCATTGGGTCGCTTCAGGCGATGGAGGCGATCAAGCTGATTTTAGGGATTGGGACGGTTCCGCTGGGGCGTTTGACTTGTTATGACGCGCTTCAAAGTCGTTTTCGAACGCTCAATCTGCAGCCGGATCCTGAGTGCCGCTTGTGTGGGAAGCGGCCAGATGTGCATGGCGTTTCCAATGCCGAGACGGAGGCGGCGGCGACCTGCGAGAAGCCCTACGAATTTATGGAATCCATTACGACCCTTGAACTGCGCACGATCCTGAACGGAAATTTCCAAGGACTGCTCATCGACGTCCGCGAACCGGACGAACACGCTGTGGCGAGCATAGCGGGTGCCCGCTTGATTCCGCTGCAAAGCCTGCCCGGGCGTGTGGACGAGTTGCCGCGGGACCGTGAAATTCTGGTGCATTGCAAAGCGGGTGGCCGCTCGGCGCGCGCGGTGCAATTCCTGCTCGAAAGTGGCTACACCCAGGTGAAAAACGTGGAGGGCGGGATGGATGCTTGGCTCGCGGAGAACGGGTGATCCGTGGTCCGCGCCGAGCGCAAAAAATTTCAGGGGATGCGGAAAATTTTCTGATTTGAAGGATCGCGCGCGAGTTGTCCGGACTTAAAGCCCTCCACGTCGATGACGTTGTAGGGCTCGTAAGGGCTGAGCACTTGATTGGGGTTTGCGGTGGCTTGTGCGCTGGGGTAGCCGCCGATCATGGGTGCCGGGGCGGGCGATGGGCTGGGCGCAGGCGTTGGACTTGTGGTGCCTGTGGGTGGGTTCGCGAAGTTGTAAGCGTCTTGGCCGTAAGGGTTTGTGATGTCTTGGCCGGGTGTCGGGTAGGGGCGGTAGCGCGGGGGCGGCTCCGGCGTGGAGGACTTGCAGGCGGCGAGGCTGACGATGCCGCCGGCGGTGAGGGTGAGAAGCAGTTTCGACATGGGGTTTGTGACGTTGACGTTGGGGACTGTATTCGAGTTATCAGTCACGTGCAATCAGATGCTTAGCGAGGATCGACAGCTTGTGCATCTTGGAAACGCGGTAGCGTTTTTCGAAGACGCGGAAGTGGTCGGCGCGCATGGTGATGAGCAGGTGGTGGTAAATTTCTCCCATGACCCGTGCCGGTTTGAGCGCGGATTGATCGACGGGACTGATGAGCGCGGCGGCTTCTTGATAGAAGCGTTCTGCGCGTTCCGCTTGGTAATCCATGAGTGCGAGAAAGCGTTCGTCGCGCACGCGGGCTTGGAGATCCGCGACGCTGAGGTCGAAGCGGGCGAGATCCTCGAGAGGCAGGTAAATGCGTCCGCCATTGGCGAGGTCCTCGTCGATATCTCGCAGAATGTTCGTGAGTTGCAGCGCGTGGCCGAGGGCGAGGGCGTAGTTTTCTGAACTTGGGCTCTGACAGCCGAATATCCGGATTGAGACCAAGCCGACAGCGCATGCGACTTTCCAAATGTAGGCGGAGAGCGCGTCCCAAGTTTGGAAGTGGTGGGGTTCCAGATCCATGCGGCAGCCGTCGATGATTGCGAGGAGCAAGTCGGTGGGGATCTTGCGGCGCTCGCGCATGGAGAGCACCTCGTCTTGGAAGGCATCTGGGGTGGGAAAGCCAGAAATTAGGCCATTTTTCCAAGTTTCCAAGTGTGCGGCGCGCTCGGCAGTGGGCACGCCGGGCGCGTCTGCCAAGTCATCCATTGTGCGGCAGAACGCGTAGAAAACGACCATGTCATCCTGCCGGTCGCGCGGCAGGATTTTCAGAGCGATGGCCAAATTCGACTTGGCCTTGCGGGTGATTTCGGAGGCGGCCGACACGGCATTAACGGATCAATCCCCAATGGCCGGTGGTGATGGGCCAGAGAGAAAATAGGGCGGGGCCGACGAGATTGAACTCCTTCACGGTTCCCCAGTAGCGGGAGTCCAGCGAGTTTCCGGTGTTATCGCCGAGGGCCGCGTATTCACGCATTCCGGGCCGGGTGTCAGCGGCGAGGGTGAGTGTGGCGGTCTCGCTGGCGAGGTATTGTGGCAGTTTTTTGCCATGATGCAGAGGCTCGTTCGGGCTGGCGGGGCTGTAGCCGTGGTTGAGGCTGTAGGGCCCCTCGCCGCGGATCACGCGTTGGATTCCCGGCTCGTCGGCGATTTTTCCATTCACGTAAAGGTTGGGCGTCCGGATCGACAGCTTGTCACCGGGCACGCCGCAAAGGCGCTTGATGTAGTGAGATCCGGCTCCTTGGTCGCCGCTGCGTTGTTGGATGCCGGCGATGCCGATGGTGTCGAAGACGAAGACTTCCCCACGCGTTGGCTTGCGGAAGTGGTAGGAAAATTTGTTCACCAGCACCAAGTCGCCCGAGTCCACGGTGCCTTCGCAGAGCACGGTTCCCTTGGGGATGAGCCCGTTGTTGCGGATTGCCTTGCCGAGCGCGTCCCGCAGGCCGATTTCGCTGATCGGGTTGCTGGGGGCGGGCAGGCGGATCGGTGGGGAATCGCTGAAGTTCAGAATGGAGCGGCTGAAAAAGTGGAGAAACTGCGTGTCACGGATGTCGAGCGCGCCTTGGGGGGTGACGGCGAGGCGGCGGTCGCGGTCGGTGACTTCATAGACGTAGGAACGGCCGCGCAGGACTTTTTCCAACATGCGCTGGGGGAAGCTGGGCCAGTCCTCCTTTTTCAAGGGGGTGCCGACGATGCCGTTGAGAGTGGGTTGCATGGACCCCGTCGGGAT
>JBILPN010000401.1:0-4042 GCA_044373865.1 Luteolibacter sp.
TCCCTCCAAACTCGGATTTCCACGACTCCATCCTCTGGCGCCTCGAAAAAGATGGCACCTCCACCCTCACCCTCTCCATCCCCATCGCCGACGGGGAACTGGTCCCAGCCAACAATTCCCAAAAATTCACCATCGCTGGCCGACCCGAAAAAATCCGCGTCCTCCTCATCGAGACCCTCCCCCGCTGGGAATACCGCTTCCTCCGCAACGCTCTTTCGCGCGATCCCGGAGTCGAACTCTCATGCCTCCTCTTCCACCCCACACTCGGCCCCGCAAGCGGCCGCGACTACATCCCAGAATTCCCCTCCAAACTTGAAGAACTCGCCAAATACGATGTTATTTCCATCGGAGATGTCGGCCTCGCACCGGACCAACTCACCGCTGAACAATGCGCACTCATCCGCGGACTCGTTGAAAATCAAGCCTCTGGCCTCATCTTCATGCCCGGCCCACAAGGAAATCAAAAAACGCTCCTCAACTCCGATCTCTCCGATCTCATCCCCGTCATCCTAGACGACACCACCCCCGGCGGCCACCCAGAACCCGTAGCCTCGCCCCTCACGCTCACCACAGAAGGCCGCAGCTCACTCCTCACCATGCTCGGCAACAGCGAGGAGGAAAACCCGGAAATTTGGCGACGCCTCCCCGGCTTTTTCTGGCACGCACCCGTCGTGAAAGCCAAAGGCGGCTCGGAGGTCCTCGCCGTCCATGGCAACCGCCGTGGCAAGTTCGGACCCATCCCACTCCTCGTCACCAAACCCGCTGGCAACGGAAAAGTCCTCTTCATGGGCATCGATTCCGCATGGCGCTGGCGCCGTGGCGTCGAGGACCTCTACCACTACCGCTTCTGGGGCCAAGTCGCGCGCTGGATGTCATACCAACGGAACATGGCCGCCGGCCAGCGCGTTCGTCTCTTCTTTAACCCAGACCGCCCCATACCCGGCACCACCGTCAACCTCAACGCCAACGCCTTCGACCCCAACGGCGCACCTCTCAAAAATGGCAGCGTCGCCGTCGATCTCACCGCACCCGACGGACGCACCCAACGCATCGAACTCCAAAAAAATGACAGCGCATGGGGTGCCTTCAGCGGACGATTTAAAATCGACCTCCCAGGAACCTGGAACATCCGCGCCACCGCCACCGGAGCCGAGGACATGCCACTGGAAACCAGCCTCCTCGCCCAAGGCATCGAAATCGAAAAAACCGGCCAACCCGCACGCCCGGAAGTCCTTGAAGAAATGGCCAAAGTCTCACGCGGCCGCATCATCCAACCCGCACAACTCGCCGACCTAATCAAGGAAATCAAAGCTCTTCCCGCACCTCGCCCGCTTGAACAACGCATCCAACTCGGCTCTCACTGGAGCAGCCTCGCCGTCATCACCTCCCTGCTCGCCGCATTCTGGATCGGCCGCAAATTCTCAGGCTCCTTCTAAGCACACCTCACCCTTTTCCTCCAAACCCATCCATCTCACATGAAGTCAGTTCTTTCGATCTTGCTGTTCCTAACCATCATCGGCATGCCCGCCGCAGCTTCAGCTTCCCCTCTCGGACTCACACCCTCTCAACGCGCAACACAACGCGCGGAGCTCATTCATATCATCCGCAAGGTCAACGACCACTGGCAAACCCAACACCCAGTCCACGGCGACGCATTCTGGAACCGCGCCGCCTATCACACCGGCAACATGGCCGCATTCAAAGCCACCGCCCACCAACCTTACCGCGACTATTCCGAGGCATGGGCAAAGAAAAATCAATGGCAAGGCGCAAAATCCAACAAACGGGAAAATTGGAAATACTCCTACGGGGAAAGCGATGACTTTGTGCTCTTTGGCGATTGGCAAACCTGCTTCCAGGTTTACATCGACCTCTATCACCTCCAGCCGAATAGCAAAAAAATCAAACGCGCCAAAGAAGTCATGGACTATCAAATATCCACCCCGGCCGTGGACTATCTCTGGTGGGCAGATGGCCTCTACATGGTCATGCCCGTCATGACCAAGCTCCACAAACTCACCGGGCAGGACCTCTACCTCCAAAAACTCCACGACTATTTCTCCTACGCCAAAAATCTCATGCACGACCCGGAAACCGGCTTGTTCTTCCGGGATGCCAAATACATCTATCCAAAGCATAAATCAGCCAACGGCATGAAAGATTTTTGGGCACGCGGGAACGCTTGGATTTTCGCCGCAATTCCAAAAGTCTTAGAGGATCTGCCCAAAGATGATCCGCACCGCCAAGAATACATCCAAACCTACCTCGCAATGGCCGCTACACTCGCTCGCACCCAACAACCCGAAGGCCACTGGACACGCAGCATCCTCGATCCCGCACACGCCCCAGGACCCGAGACCAGCGGCACCGCATTCTTCACCTACGGCTACCTCTGGGGCATCAACAACGGACTCCTAGACCAAGAAACTTATAGTCCCGTCGTTCGCAAAAGTTGGAAATACCTCACAGAAACCGCTATTCAACCCGACGGAACCCTCGGCTACATCCAACCCATCGGCGAAAAAGCAATCCCCGGACAAATCGTCAATGCCAAGTCCACCGCAGATTTTGGAGTAGGAGCCTTTCTCCTCGCCGCAAGCGAAATGCTAACATTCATCGACAACAAACCCTAAATCACACGCAGCAAAGCACACACACTTGCATAAAGCTCGCCGCGCTCACCTCATCGCCACCCTTTGCAGCCCTTTGCAGCCCTTTGCAGCCCTTTGCAGCCCTTTGCAGCCCTTTGCCGCTAATCCATTTCCAAGCGATACCGCGGAATCGTTGAATCAACCTCTTGGCTCCATGCATCGATCCCACCACGGAGTGCATAAGTCTCGTTCAAACCGTGCCCACGGAACCAAGCAACTTGATCGAGCGCGTTGCGGCCACTGTGATCATAAAGCAAAATTTTTGCCGTTGGCTCCCCTGCGAAAAGTTCCTGCTGCAATTCTTGAGTAAAAAACTCTGAACCAGGAATCACCACCGCCTCATGCTCCTCACGCGTGCGAAGGTCAATCAAGCGGAACTCCGCAAGACGCTCGCAGATCGCCTGCGGTTCCAAGCACATTGCCGCATCATGCACCTGACTCGCCACCAGATGGGCCAGCACCTCATCCACCGGAATTTCAGAACGAGCGCACAACTCAGCCAGCGTCTCCTCATTCGAAAACGCGCAACTTTGGCAGCCACCAAGATGGTATCGAGCAAAAATCGCCCGCCGCGCGCCAGGCAGCGCTTCAAGAATAAAGCCCATCGGCGAATTAACTGAGAGATTGGAATCATGCATGAAAAGACGCTACCACCAAAAAAACTCAGCGTAAAGCCCCTGAGACCCAACAACGGTGCCCAACAACGGTGCCCAACTTTCGCAATTCAACAGTGTCCCATCTGAGGCGTCCAACTTTGAAGTAAAAACGTCCCCCTTGAGCGGCCTCCATGCGCACCAGGAGGCCGCTGGCGGGATTTGAGCTGCCGCAACATCGGCGTCCAAAAGTCCTGATTTCCGGTTCCCTTCGAGCGGCAGATATGAACCCCTGCGTGGCCGTAGCGAACCTTCTTTTCGCCAGGTCGCTCAAGGTCATTTTTTGGCTAAAACCGCCTCAGATTGACTCAAATAACCCTTGACGCAGAAGCCACGATTTTTCCGAAAAAATCCATACCTCTACCTCTATCTTTACCCGACACCTTCGGCAGCCCGACCATTGCTCACTTCATCGCCCCCCTTGTTGCATTCCAACAAGCCACTAAAAACCAATGGATCGAAAAAAGCTTTGATAACCTCAAGAACAACAAAGACTCCACGAGATCAAAGCTTGGGCGTCGAATCTTGATGCCAAGCGCATGCAAGCCGCCTTCATCGTGCTCGCCTACAAGCTCAGTCAACTGCTGCCTGAAAAAGCCAAGAAAGCCAAGAAAGTCGAGAAAGTCGAGAAAGTCGAGAAAGTCGAGAAAGTCGAGAAAGTCGAGGAAGTCGAGGAAGTCGAGGAAGTCGAGGAAGTCGAGGAAGTCGAGGAAGTCGAGGAAGTCGAGGAAGATCGAG
>JBILPN010000404.1:0-4034 GCA_044373865.1 Luteolibacter sp.
CGGAAATTTCCTCCTCGCTGGAAGCACCACCGCAACGACTGCGACGAATGTGACGCTCACTGGCAGCACTGGCACGCTCACCGTGAGTGGCACCTCCTTTCAAGTCGGACAGTTGCTGCCAGTGGCACCGGGCACCAGCACGAGCAACAGTCTGGACATGAGCGGCCTGGGAACCTTGACTGCCAACTTGGGTGCCGCCGGAGTTTTCCGCCTGGGCGCCAATAGCTCCCAGACTGTAGGACCACAGGTGACCGTGAAGCTCGCTGCCACCAGCAACATCACAGCAGCCGTGCTCGGTGTCGGTGACAGAGCGGGAAGAGGCATCATCCAGACTCTGAAACTCGGTAGTGTCGAGAATACCATCAATGCCGATACGGTGGCAGTTGGCTCCTCCGCAGGACGTGGCAGTGGCAATATTTCCTTCGAAACAAGCACCGGCACCTTGCTGCTCCGCGCTGCGGATGGCACGGCGGCAGTCACCACCATGAACATGGTCAACAACAGCTTTAACCACAATGGCACCCATACGGCAGTCGTGGACCTTTCCGCTCACAGTGTGGACGCCAAAATCGGCGCACTGACCATGGCCAGGCGGACCGGAACGGGCGGCGCCGGCTCCAACGCGACCCTGACATTCGATACCGGAGCGCTCGAAGTCGCCTCGGTCAATATGGCTGTAGCCACCAATGCAGCGATGACCGGCAACAACAACGCCACCATCAACATCGGCGGCGGCGCAGCGACCTTCGGCACCATTTCCATGGCGACCAACAACGGTGGTGGCGGCACCACTGCGGCGCTCAACTTCACCGGAGGCACCACCACCGTGAACGGAAACATCGCCCGTGTGGGTGGCACGGCCGCCGGGACCATCGCCGCCACTCTCACACTCAACGGCGCCACCACCGTCCTCGACATGACGAACGGGAATCTAACCGACTTGACCGGAATCACCTACACCGACGGCCTCCTCAAGAACCTTGCTGTCGTCAATACCGGCATGACCCTCGCCGGGACGGATTCCCGTGTCTTTGACCAGGGTGACAACATTTCGGGTATGATCCTAGGTGATGTCACTGGCACGGGTGTCGGATTCACCAAGCAGGGCAATGGGGATCTCGCCCTCTTCGGCATCAACACCTATGACGGCCCCACCCAGATTGATGCGGGCGGTCTGATTTTTGGATCCAAAGACGCGAAAACGGCTGCCACCGCCATTGCTACCTCCTTGGGCAGTGTCGGACTTGGTGCGCATGACTCGGATTCACTCTACTATTCGGCATCCGAGGTTAGCGACCTGTTCAATACAAATTCATTGAGTGGGTTTTCCCTGGATCCCGCATCCGGGGTTCTCATCGACACCACGAATGCCGGCGGATCGGTCACTCAGAATATCGCCCTAACTGCACCTCGCGCGCTGACTAAAACTGGTACCGGAACTTTGATTCTTCCCGTGGCCAACGCCTTCACAGGCAACGTGCGGATCCGCGGAATCGCCACTTCCAACACCCTTCGCATCGAGCACGGCGAAGCCCTGGGACCGGTCGCCACCGCCAAGACCATCACCCTCACCGGTGACAACCGCCAGGTCGCGATCCTCGAGCTCGCCAACAACATCACCGTGGACGTCGATAAGACGATCAACACCTCCGGCAAGAGCTACATCGCGAGCGGTGAAACCGCATTCGGATCGCCGGTCTTCCTGCGCAACGCCTCCGGCAACAATACCTGGCTTGGAAATGCCCTGATCACCGGCGCGGGAGGCGGCTACTCCATCGAGTCCGCTGCTGGCACGCTCACCCTCGGCGCTCCGGCGACCACTTCGGTCCTGCGCAACGATGTGCTCAACTCCACCCGCACCTTCAATTTCCTCGGCGGAGGAGACATAGTGGTCAACTCCCAGCTCGTCGATACTGACGCGACCACGTCCACAGGTATCAGTAAACTCGGCACCGGCACCCTCACCCTGCCGCGCACCGATAACCAAGGCACCTCAGCCACCCCGACTTTTGCCGTCGGCACCACCGTGGTGGAAAACATGACCGCCAGCGGCACCCCGAGCTCGATCGGCTCTGGCGCCTCCTTCAATTTCGGCGGCACCTTCCGTCATGTGGGAGCGGCGAACTCCTCCAGCGATCGCCCCTTCGGCTTCGTCGGGCCCGCGCCCACGCTCGAATCGTCCGGTGCCGGCTCGCTCGCCCTCACCAGCACCGCTCCAGTCACCCTCGTCAATGGCGCGGGCACACCTATCGCCCTGTTCGCGCTCGGTGACACGGTGATCACGGCACGCGATGCCCACACGCTGTTTCCGGGCATGACCATCGCTGCCACGGGCATCGCCTCAGGCACCAAGATCGCGGCCGTCAACTACGATACCCGCCAGATCACGCTCGACACACCCACCACTGCGGCCCGGCTGACCCATCAGAATGCAACCATCTCTGGAACTCCTAACCTCGATCGCACCTTCACTCTTGGAGGCACTAACACCGGTGACAACCTGATAGCCGCCGCCATTGGCAATCCCTCAGGAACGGGCAAGCTTCACCTCACCAAAGCCGATTCTGGAAAATGGATCGTCACCGGCGGAAACACCTATGGCGGCAATACCATCATCAGCGGCGGGACGCTTGCCTTGGGTGCCGCGAACGTGCTCCCTGACGCTTCTCCGGTTTCCATCGGAAGTGCCACACTCGATGCTGCGACCGTGGGTATCGAGGACGCAGGAACTCTAGCCGTCACTGGCAGTGCCACCATCAAACTCACCGCCGGAGCTCAGATCGAGTTCGACGACAGCAACGGCACTTGGGCTGGCACGCTCGACCTTACCGGTTTCATCTCCGGCTCATCGCTTAAATTTGGAACCAGTAATGCGGGCCTGAGCGCCAGCCAACTCAGCCAGATTTCCGCCACGGGCTTTACCGGGTTCGCTCTTGATACGAACGGATACCTCACCGCCACCTCGAGCAGTTCGAACTACGCCTCATGGGCGAACGACCCAACCAAGGGCAATATCCCCGGTGAGCCAGCAAGCGGGGATTTCGATAATGATGGAATCTCCAACCTCGTGGAGTATGCGCTCGGAAAGAATCCCCGCGTATCGAGTCAGCCCGCGGGCGTGTTCTCCGGCAACACCATCACCTACACCAAGGGAGCCGACGCCATTGCCAACGGCGACGTCTCCTGGGTCATCGAGACCTCGCAGACTCTCGATGCCGGTTCATGGTCGCCAGCGCTTACCCAGCCGGGTGGAGATCCTTCCTCCACCATCTCCCACACCTTCACCCCAGGCACCCCTGCGAAAAACTTCGCCCGTCTCAAAGTGACTCAACCGTAAGCTCGGGTCCGACTGGCCATTCAGTGAGAAGCATCTCCCGGAAACAAGGCGGCGTGGCAAGTTCGCTTGACGCGCCGCCCCCATATTTTCGAAGGGATTTTCATGAAACTCCAGACTTCTCACTCTCCTTGAATCAACCCTTATCACTTTTCTATCAACCTCATGCCGGATGCGAGCCCAAGAAAGTCAGTCAGCTTTTTCGGGCATCCACCGTGTAGGAGTGAGATCAGTTAAAAACTTCATCTATCTCGACCTTGATCCCTCCCGGAAAACCACCAGTAAACCCATGAAAAACAAACACCTCTTCCTGCTCCCCGCCACCATCGCCGCCGGCTTTAACCTGCTCGCGCCAGCCCTCCACGCCGCCGCCATCACCTGGGATGCCGGTGGAGCTAACAACAACTGGTCCACAGTCAACAATTGGAGCGACAATGCTGCCGCCACGGACGACGATGTTACCTTCAACGCCACCGGCGCGCTGGCCTCAGGCACCACCAATACCGTGGATGAAAGCATCTCAATCGCATCGCTCAGCTACAACTTTGAGAGCGCCACCCTCCAGCACACAACCAATATCGCCGCGGGCCAGACCCTTGGGGTGACCGGCAATTTTTCGGTTCTTACCGGCACCGCTCCGGCAGCTCCAACGAATGTTACATTCACTGGAAGCACCGGGATTTTGGATGTGACAGGAAAC
>JBILPN010000403.1:0-4034 GCA_044373865.1 Luteolibacter sp.
TTTCCTGCTCGGCCTCGCCACCGATCCCGATGGAACCTTTGCGCGCCACCTCTTCGATGCCTTCGGAGTGGCGGAAATTTCACCTCACGTCGGCCTGGTCTTGTTCAGCATCCTCCTCGATCCCCTGGGCAAGGTGCTCGGCGTCTTGGCCAACGCATGGTCGCGCCGCCACGAGTTCGAGGCCGACGCGTATGCGGCGAAGATGACTGGCAACGGCGCAGCTTTGGGCGAGGCGCTGAAGAAAATGACCGCAGACCACCTCTCTCACCCCTCCCCCGCACCGCTCCGAGTCTGGCTGGACCACTCGCACCCGCCGCTCATCCAGCGCTTGGCCGCCCTGCAAGCGTTTAAGGCACCAGCAGCGGCGCATGAATCGCCCCATCCTTGATGACCAAGGTCCGGTCTCCCACTTTTGCGAGATTTTGATCATGAGTCACCACCACCAGAGTCACTTGGTGCTCGCTGGCAAGATCCAGTAAAATTTGCATAATTTCCCCACTGTTGCGGGAGTCCAAGTTCCCGGTCGGCTCGTCGGCGAATAGGACTTTCGGCTCATTCACAATCGCCCGCGCGATCGCCACGCGCTGCTGTTCGCCCCCGGACAACTCGGCGGGAAGGTGCTCGGCACGCCCCGCCAAACCCACCCGCTCCAAGGCCTTGAGAGCTTGGGCGGTGGAATCAAGCCCTGAAATCGCTCCCGGAACCGCCACATTCTCAAGCGCCGTGAGCTCGGGCAGCAGGTGGTAATTTTGAAACACGTAACCAATGCGCTCATTCCGGAACCGCGCCTGCTGCCGCCGCCCCATGGCATACAAATCTTGGCCATCAATGCAAACTTGCCCGCTCTCCGGATGCTCCAAGCCAGCCAAGGTGTAAAGCAATGTGGTCTTCCCCGCACCGCTCGGACCACACAGAAAAACCCGCTCACCGCGCTGAATCTGCAAGTCGATCCCATGTAGAACTTCAATCGACTTCCGCCCAATCCGGTAGCTCCGGTGCAGGCTCCGAGTCTCAATCATCACGTCGTTCATGCCTGAGCCTGTCGCATCCACCCGCCCCACGCAAGCGCGGGAGTTCGGATCAAGCATCAACCTTTTGCCAAGGCGACGACTTGCTCCTGCTTGGATTTCACCACGCCTCCAGGCTGCTCCAAAGTGATGACAAAGGCCTGCGGGTTCTTCAAAGCAAGCTTTGCCACGATCGGGACCAGCACTGGCGAACCATCGGCCGGGATGTCAAAAACCCCACCATCCACTGGCGCTTCATCCCGCGTCGGATCGACGATCCACAATTGATATTGCGCCTTCTGCGGGTCGTTTGCCGGAATTCCTTGCAGAGTCATGTAACCTTGCTGCGCGGCATCGCTCCACACGACTTTGCCACTTGCCTGCGCGAAGTCACCCAAGCCAGTAAATTGACGCTCAATGAGATCCGTCGCTTCCTTGCGCAAACGCGCCTCAGCCACGGCTGGAGAACTCTGCACGGCCGGATCAGTCGCTTGCTCACGTCCCAGCGACGTGAACAGCAACACCGCCGCCGCAGCTGCCCACCCCGTGAATGGACTGCGGAAAAGACGGCCCCAAACCGAAACCGGCGCATGAACGATATTCGACGGAGCGGAAACCTCAATTTCCCGGAAATTCTGCTTCAAGCGCGCCGCAAAATCCACCGGCATCGGTTCGGACTGCGCGGCGAGAAGGTCTGCCTCCAGCGAAGCCGCCAGCATGTCGAACGCAAGGTCATGATTCAGCCCGAGTTCCGCAGCAAGCCCCTGCAACTCATGCGCTTCATCACGGCTCAAGTCCCCCAGCGCCTGACCGGCGCAAAGTTCTTCAAAACGCAGTTTTTTATCGAGATCACTCACGATGCCACCCCCTTTTTCGAAATCCCAACCCGCTGCAATTGCTCGCGCAGCGTCATCAAGCCTCGCCTCAAACGCGTCTTAACCGTGCCCAGTGGCAAACCGGTCTTCTCCGCAATTTCGGGATGCGTGAAACCGTTATCAAAAAACAAATGAAACAACTCGCGCGTGTCCGAGGGCAGCGCGGCAACGCTCGCCTTGACGGCTTCCGCATCACAAACCACCGAGGAAACTTGCTCCTCCACCTGCGCAAAGCCCGACACGGCATCCAAGGTCTCAAAACCGGGACGACGCCCAATTCGCCGCAAATAATCAATCGCACGTCGCTTCGCCAACATCCCGATGAAGGTGGATTCCGAGGCAATCGCCGGATCAAATGTGGCAGACTTTTTCCAAATTTCCGTGAAAACTTCCTGCACCAAATCCTCAATCTCCGACACGTCGGACAGGTGGCGGCGCGCAATCGTCCACACCAATGCTCCGTAACGATCAATGCACGCATCCATGGCACGCGCCTGACCCGCTGCAATCTGCGGCAGGATGGCTGCGGGTGTTGTCGGAGCGGTTGATGTCACAGGAACGGCGGGAGCATAGAAACCAATCGGAGTTTGTCTAATCCTAGTTTGATGGAATGAGTGAGTATTTCTGACTAGGGAAACGCGCCACGTGCAAAGCCGATCCAACGCCGCGAGCGGAAATCTCGGTCGCCAGCACGCGATTTCCCGCACCCAAGCAGAGTCTGCCGGGTTGCGGGATTGATGGAGATCAGCCCTCATCAGCTAGGACCTGAAGAAACTCAACATCACTTTTTCTCAAGCGGTGGCAGCATGACGCTGTCGATGACGTGAATCACGCCGTTGCTGCAACTGAGGTCGGCCGTGACGACTTTGGCTTCGTTGATGAACAAGGCACCGTCTTTCACCGACAGCGCGAGTTTTTTCTGATTCAAGGCAGTCGCCTCAGTCAACTTCAAGGCGGCTTCCGAAGGCACGGCACCGGCGACAACATGGTAGGTCAGGATTTCGACCAACTTCTCCTTGTTTTCTGGTTTCAACAATTTCTCAACGCTGCCTTCTGGCAATTTGGCAAACGCCTCGTCAGTCGGTGCAAACACGGTGAAAGGACCTTCGCCCTTCATCGTTTCTACCAAGCCTGCCGCCTGCAATGCAGCCGCCAAGGTTTTAAAAGTTCCTGCCGCCACTGCGGTGTCAACAAGATCTTTCTTCTCAGCAGCGTATAGAGAACCAGCGCCTAAAGTTGCGACACTGGCCAAGCATAGGATGGATTTGATAAACAATTTCATGGGATATTGGGATGCTGTTTTCAACGATGCAGCCGGCTCCACGGTTTGGACCCGGTCTGCATCATCAAGTTCGCTCACGTGCTGAAATCAGATTCAAAAAAATTTCCGCAAAAAAAATTTCGCTAGTTTCTCATTTTGTTGAATCCAAAAAAAACCACGCAGCGAATAAACTTGTGATAGCAACCTCGCAACACCATGGCCTACGATTCTGAAACCAGTCTGAAACTCTATCTAAAGGAAATTTCACAAACGCCGCTGCTCACGATCGAGGAGGAAAACTCGCTCGCAGAACGGATCAAAATGGGCGACAAGGACGCTCGCACTCACATGATCAAAGCGAATCTTCGCCTCGTCGTGAAAATCGCCCAAGACTACTCTGGCTATGGCCTTTCTCTCAGCGATTTGATTTCTGAGGGAAACATCGGACTCATGAACGCGGTTGAACGTTTCGACCCTGAAAAGGGCGGCAAACTCTCAACTTACGGCGCATGGTGGATCAAGCAGTCGATCAAGCGCGCTCTCGCAAATCAGTCAAAAACCATCCGCCTGCCCATTCACATGGTGGACAAAATCGCACGCATGCGCAGAATTTCCTCGATGCTCGCCGAGTCGCTTGGCCGCGAACCAAGCGATGACGAGTTGGCGGCGGAACTCGGTCTGCCGCGGCAGAAAATTGCCATGCTCAAGCAGGCAGCCCAGCGCCCAAGCTCGCTCGACGCCCCAGTCAACGAGGGGGAAGCCACGGAATACGGCGACATCATCAGCGACGAGTCCGCATCAGATCCGCTAGAGTTGCTAACTGACAAAAATCTGCACGATCAAATCAGTGGCCTACTCTCGATTCTAAACGAGCGCGAGCGTCGAATCATC
>JBILPN010000402.1:0-4034 GCA_044373865.1 Luteolibacter sp.
TGACCAACCGTTCATTAACGCGGATGTCGAGAAGGTCCAAACCGTGGAACGCGCAACCACGCTGGCCGAGGGCTCGGTGAAAGTGCATACGGTGGAACACGTGATTTCCGCCCTCACTGGCATGGGCGTGGACAACGCGCTCATCGAAATGAACGCCAATGAACCACCCATCGGCGACGGATCATCACGCCCGTTCGTGGAAATGATCAAAAAAGTCGGCCTCCTCGCGCAATCCGCTCCACGCCGCGTCTGGGAAATCCGCGAACCACTCCACATGGAAACGGGCGATGGCACCTTGATCTCGATTTTCCCCTGCAAGACCTTCAAGGTCTCAGTCACCAACGTCGGCCCCGACGGACGCTTCACCCAGTATTTCTCAAGTGAAGTCACACCAACAACTTACGAGAATGAAATCTGCGCCGCGCGGACCTTCGTTTACTACGAGGACGTCAAGCCGCTCCTTGAAAAAGGCCTGATCAAAGGTGGCTCGCTCGAAAGTGCAGTGGTCATCCGCGGCAACGAAATCATGTCGAAAGAGGCTCTCCGCTTCACCAACGAATTCGCCCGCCACAAAGCGCTCGACCTCATCGGCGACTTGATGCTCTCCGGCATCCGCATTTTCGGCCATGTCATCGCGGTAAAACCCGGCCACGGCCCAAACACGCAAATGGCCGCGAAACTCAAGACCGAATACGCCCGCATGCGCTCGATGGTCCCCGCCGCCGTCTCAATCCCAGACGGCGAAAGCGTCCTCAATATCAATGAGGTCCTGAAAATCCTCCCTCACCGCTACCCCTTCCTCATGGTTGACCGCATCGTCGATTGCCTCGGCGACAGCAAGTGCACCGGCGTCAAAAACGTCACCATCAATGAGCCTTACTTCACCGGACATTTCCCCGGGCACCCGATCATGCCCGGCGTCCTTCAACTCGAAGCCATGGCCCAAGTCTCCTCGGTTCTGATGCTCCGGAAGCCTGAAAACACCGGGAAAATCGGTTATTTCATGAGCGCAGACAATGTGAAATGGCGCCGCCCGGTCCTCCCAGGTGACACGCTTTTCATCGAAAGCGAAATTATCAAAATCCGCGGCTCGATCGGCCAAACCCGCTGCCGCTGCCTCGTCAACGGCGACGTCGTCTCAGAGGCGGAACTCAAATTTGCCCTCCTCGATCGCTAATCCCAAACGCGCGTCACCACCCGCCCCTTCTCTTTTCCACTCTTCACTCGCAAATTTTCCACCTCTCATGTCCGACCGCAAAACTCTCGAAGAACGCGCCCAAATGACTGACCTTGAACGGGTCCGCCACTCGGCCGCTCACGTCATGGCCACCGCCATCCTCCGCCTCTGGCCAGACGCTCAGTTCGCCTACGGCCCCCCAGTCGAAAATGGCTTCTATTATGACTTCGACATGAAGCACCGGATCACCCCCGACGACTTCGAAAAAATCGAAGCGGAAATGAAAAAAATCGCCAAGGAAAACCAAAAGTTCGAGTGGCGTGGCGTCACCCGCGACGAAGCCAAATCCATGGCCGAATCCGGCCGCCTTGGCGGACTCTCGGAGCGCCCGGGAAATCCCTCCCGCTTCAAACTCGACCTCATCGACAAAATCCCCGAGGGTGAACAAATTTCCTGCTTCCAAAACGGCGATTTCATCGACCTCTGCGCCGGCCCTCACGTGGGCTACACCTCGAAGTGCAAAAACGTGAAATTAATGTCCGTGTCGTCATCGTTCTACATGGGTGATGAGTCCAAGGGCCAGCTCCAACGACTCTACGGCACCGCCTTTGAAAGCAAGGAAGGGCTCGATGCGCACCTCGTCCGCCTCGAAGAAGCCAAAAAACGCGACCACCGCCGCCTAGGCAAGGAACTCGGGTTTTTCCACATCGATGAAGCGGTCGGCCAAGGTCTCATCCTCTGGAAACCGAAGGGCGCACTCATCCGCCGCGCCCTCCAAGATTTCATCACCGCAGAGCTCGACAAACAGGGATACTCCCAGGTTTTTACCCCTCACATCGGCAAACTGGACCTCTACCGCACCTCCGGCCACTTCCCGTATTACCAGGAAAGCCAATACCCAGCCATTGCCGAGCGCGATGTCTTGGAAAAACTCGCCGACGAGGACGCCACTTGCAGCCAACTGCTCAATGGCCTCGAAAAGGGCGATTACGAGGGCTATCTGCTCAAGCCGATGAATTGCCCGCACCACATCAAAATCTACGCGAGCGATCACCATTCCTACCGCGATCTCCCCGTCCGACTCGCCGAGTTCGGCACGGTTTACCGCTGGGAGCAGTCCGGCGAACTTGGCGGCATGACGCGCGTCCGCGGATTCACCCAAGACGACGCCCACCTATTCTGCACCCCAGACCAAGTCGCCGAAGAGGTCACCGGTTGCCTCGACCTCGTGAAAAAAGTTCTCGGCACACTCGGAATGAATGATTACCGCGTCCGTCTCTCCCTCCGCGATCCTGAATCCGACAAATACGTGGGCTCCCCGGAAAATTGGGACAAGGCGGAAGCGGCCCTCCGCCAAGCCGTCCAAACGCTCGGCGTGGACTACACGGAAGAACTCGGTGAAGCTGCTTTCTACGGCCCGAAAATCGACTTTGTCGTCAAAGACGTGATCGGCCGCGACTGGCAACTCGGCACGGTCCAAGTGGATTACAACCTGCCCGTCCGTTTCAATCTCAGCTACATCGGGCCAGACAACCAAGCCCACGTGCCCGTCATGATTCACCGCGCGCCCTTCGGCTCGCTCGAACGCTTCACCGGACTTCTCATCGAGCACTTCGAGGGGAAATTCCCAACTTGGCTCGCCCCGGAGCAAGTCCGCGTCATCCCAATCTCGGAAAAAACCCTCGAAGCCGCAGAAGCTGCAACCGCCAAGCTCGCCGATGCCGGAGTCCGCGTCAGCATCGACCGCACCCCGGACAAGGTCGGAGCCAAAATCCGCCTCGCCCGCCTCGACCGCGTGCCATACATGATCGTGCTCGGTCAAAAGGAAGTTGAGGATGGCACCGTCTCAATCCGCCACCGCGACACCGAAGAGCTCACCACGCTCCCGCTCGACGCCTTCATCGCCTCGGTGAAAGCAGAAATTTCAGAGCGCCGACTCTAGAAAATTCTCGCCGCCATCTGCGAAAACTCACAAGCGAAGAAGAGACAATAAGGTCGCGACTTCCCAAGGATACGTCGATGTCGCCGTTCTGCGGGATGTCATCGAGCGCCACGGCGTTACCAGTCACGTCGCCCTCCGCTTGATCCAACGCAACCTGCTCGGCAGTCCCTGCGCCCCATTCCGCATCCAGAAGTTCCACAAGGCCCTGAAATCCCAGGGCCTGCCCCTTGGATGTGCCGCCTTGTGTGTGCCCAGCATGAGCACAGTCCGAAAACCGCGTGGCCCAACGGGCTAACATCCCTCAGCCCAAGGCAAACGCCCTGGGAAGAAGCAACGCCAATCCCCCCGTGGCCCAACGGGCTAACATCCCTCAGCCCAGGGCAAACGCCCTGGGTTTACCCCGCAGACCTATTGGCGGCCTGTAGGGCCGCGATTCGGGTTTGTCGTCGTTCCACGCACAACCCAATCGCGCACCGTTGGCGCGGAAGACGATCACGATGATGGATTTGAAAAATAAAATGCGAAAACGACACCACCAAGTGAAGAAAAGAACAGCAGGACTTGTTGAAATGAATGCGCCACAATCGTGGCCCAAAGCGCCAATATTCCCCCGTCCAGTGCAGCGCACGGGACGAAGCTACGCCCTACCGGGGCAACGCCAATCCCCCCGTGGCCCAACGGGCTAACATCCCTCAGCCCAGGGCAAACGCCCTGGGTTTACCCCGCAGACCTATTGGCGGCCTGTAGGGCCGCGATCCGGGTTTGCGTGGTCCTGTCCACCGACACCCATATTAGCTTCCGTTAGATTGTAATCGAGCCATCTGTGTTTTGCTCCTAAGATCGCTGCTTCCAACCTGGAGCCGCAGTGTTTGCCAGACAAACAGCAAACACAAAACGCCTAAGAACATCCCCCCT
>JBILPN010000405.1:0-4027 GCA_044373865.1 Luteolibacter sp.
AACGGGCGTGGAGAAAAGCGGGCCCTTGGGGAGATTTTGCGCTTTTGCGTAAGCCCTCGCTCTTCCGGCCCCACATGCCAGTGGCGGATGGAATTGCGCTGCGGATCCTGCGGACTGATCCCGCGGAGGGACGTCATGAGATTCTCGATGCCTCACTGCTTGCGATCCGCGGCGCTCGCAAACGCATCTGGATCCAGAATCCTTATTTCGCAAATGATGATCTGGCTCTCGCAGTCGAGGCCGCCGCGCGTCGCGGAGTGGATGTGCGCGTGATCATCCCGAAGGGCGGGGATTCCACTCTCATGGACGCTGGCAATCTTTCAACTGCTAGAGGACTGATTCTCGCGGGGGCCAAGGTTTACAGGTATCCCAAGATGACTCATCTCAAGGTGATGATTTGTGATGACTGGGCCAGCGTCGGCTCAGCGAATTTCGACACTCTGAGCATGCGTATCAATCGCGAACTGAATCTCGCTTTTTCGGATCGCACCGTGGTTCAGGAGCTTGTGAGATCTGTGTTCCTACCAGATCTCCGCCAATCCAGAAGAGTTTATCTGAAAGAGACGGAAGGCATCGCCAACATCATGGCGGAAACCATCGCGGATCAACTTTAGGATGCTGAAATCGAAGATCGCTAATTTATAGGTCATCTATATTACCCACCGTAAAGCACTGTATGTTGACGTTCGAAATCCGTTTCTCCCGTCAGTTCGCGTTTCGCCTGCTCATAGTAGCTCTGTCTGATTTCGATAGGGTTTCGACCCGCGCTGACCGCCAGTTCGACCGTCCTGCATCTCACCATGTTAGGTGTCACCAGTGGGCACAACGATGGAAACTCGCCGGGGCTTGAATTTTTTTGGTTCATCAACGCAAGATACCACTCAGCATCACGGATTTCGATGGGGATAATCCCTGCTTTTTGGATGTGGCTTGCCCGGCGCAAAAAAATACAGCCCCCGGTGATGGGGACTGTATTGAGTTGAGGAACGAATGCATCGTTCGGATTAGCCTCTGGAGCTAGCCGTGACTTCACCGATCGATGTGACTGAAATATCCTCCGCACCTGCGTTTTTGAGAATATCCTTTGCCCGGTTCACGTCGTCACCCGTTTCCGTGAGAACGGAAATGAGGAGGTTCCCTTCGGCGAGGCGGTTTTCGTAGCGCTTCGCTTCGAGTTCGGGAATGCCGAGGCCGATCAGGCCACCGGTGATTCCGCCCACCGTGGCTCCCGCAGCCGCACCGCTGAGAGCGGCGAGCAGAGGACCCGCGGCGATGAAAGGTCCTACCCCCGGAATTGCCGGGGCGCCGATGCCGGCCAGTAAACCCAGGGCACCGCCCAGCACACCACCGGTGGCGGCTCCGGTCACAGCTCCTTCCGGAGCCTTGGTGTTCATCTCATGGGAAAACTCATGAGTTGTTTTCTTATCCGGGAATAGAACGGAGATGTCGTTCGAGGAGAAGAACCCAGACAAAGTTTCAGAGAATTCATGACGGATCGGCTGCGACACCCGCATTTGTTTGAGTGATGAGGTTGTCGCAGCCTGGTCGAATTTCACGACCGTTCGTTATGGTTGGGGGGGATGCTTTCGCTATCGCTTGGCAAGGGCATTATGCCTGTCCCTCAAGGAAATTCCATGGGGTGTAACCCTACCTTCGATGGCGGAGGATTGTCCCGGCGCGAAATGCAGTGTATTTCCCCTAGATTCATTTCAGTGGATTCATGGAATCTCGATCCGAGAGTTATCAAATGGGGATCTTGGGCGTGGAGGGAGAGCCGCACCTACCCGCCGGCGACGGTGGCCAGCAAACGGCTTGCCAAGAGCAGCAGGCAAGCGAGCAGAAGGCGCCATTCGGGTCTAACCCCACTGGCATCAAGTCGCCAGATGGCTCACAACATCGTCACCTGCACGCTGCTCTCGATGATGCCCACCGCGATGGCGTGGCGGGTGAGGCCGGCGGTGTCGTGGATAGCGAGTTTATTCATCAGGTGGCCGCGATGTTTCTCCACGGTCTTGATGCTGATGCCCAGCTCCGAGGCGGTTTCCTTGTTGGCCTTGCCCTCGGCGATGAGTTGCAACACTTCCGTCTCTCGCGAGGTCAGCAGGGAGGGTTTTCTCGCTGTTTTCCCATTCCTGTCCAGCGCTCGGGGATTGATGCGGATGAACCGCTCCGAAACCGAAGTGCTGTAAAAAATCCTGCCTTGGTGAACTTCCCTGATCGCGTGGCAGACATCGTTGCTGGAATCCTGCTTGAGCAGGAATCCCATCGCCCCGGACTCGACGGCGTTCATGACGTAGGCGTCGTCGCAATGTGCGGTGAGGATGATGATTCTCGCGCCGGGCCTGGCCCTTAGCAGTTGGCGGGTGGTTTCGAGTCCGTTGAGGCCGGGCATGGCGATGTCCATCAACACCACATCGGGTTGGAGCTCGATGGCCATGTCGAGGGCCTGCCTCCCATGCCGTGCCTCGCCGACCACATCCAGATCCTTTTCGAGATTGAGCATCATGCGGATTGCTTCGCGCACCATGGTGTGATCTTCAGCCAACAGGACGGTGATTTTTTTCATGAGATCCTTGTGCGGGGGGGACATTCTGATCACCTATATCGTGCCATCGGGAATTATCGCTGGCAAATGGATTTTCCCGATACCTTCTGCCAGCATCTCGGGGGACGGACTTGCCATTGCTGATCAAACCGACCTGGGTTTCAAGAGCAACAAGAGGATCCCGCCGACAAGGGCGAGCGCTCCAAAGACCGGCGGAATGAAGTGCGTCTCTCGGGTTTCGATACGCATGCCAAGGAAATGGACGGTTTCTCCCGGAGTCGTGTAGGTGATGCCCGAGTAGGCAAGCACGACGATGCCGAGAGTGACCAGGATGATGGCGACGATGACTTTGGCATTCATGGAGATTTGATGGTGGGGATGAGAAGCGGAACTGGGCCTGTTTTATCTAGGTGTTAGAAAATTTTCGCCCCTGGATCACCCGGACCAGGACAACGATGATGGCCACCACCAACAGGATATGTATGAACCCGCCCATGGTGTAACTGGTCACGAGCCCCAAGGCCCACAGCACGAGCAGGATGATTGCGAGGGTCATTAACATGGACTTGGATCTTTCTTTGTTGGTGGTTGGATGTAACGAATCGGGGGTCTATCGGGTGGATTTCTGAATGCCGTCGCCTACCGTGCCGACGTCCCTGCCGAAGCCGCGGACGGTGCCGCAACCTGAGGTGAAGGCCGCCGCGAGGGCGGATGCAAGAACGAGAATGGCGATGTGTTTCAGTGATGATTTCATGGTGTGTGTCCGTGCGTGTAGTTTTTAAGTAACGCAACCTAGGCGGGGAATGATTGCGCCGCTATGGGGTGAAACCCTACTTGCAGGAGTCCGCGTGAGCGAAGGAACAGCCCGCTGTTTCGAAAAACTTTCCGGAGTCATCGCGGGTTTGGCCTTTCAGATTCGCGTGCAGCCATGTTTATACGTAAAGCCAGGCTTTTTTTGTAAATTAATTTTCACGTGTATTGTGTAGGAGTGCGAATGGATCAACAGTTCTTGATCTCGAAATCCATATGACCTTGGCGACCGACCACTGGAGGCTAAAAGTCACGTTCCTGAACTTTAAACGTGCAGATCAAAAATGAAAACTGTTGCTCTTCGAACAAATGTTTCTCGAATGCATGGACAGACGTCCCGGCTCATGTCCTCCGCAAGCCGAAGCGCTCTCTGGCGAAGTCGGAGGTTTGCACGAGTCGCCGATGCCCCGGGCGCTCTCCAACTCTTATCCCCAGACCTTCAGTGATGACCACGAGCAAGGAGACTCCTTAGCTAGCGGAACATGTCCGCCTCGCTCCTCGCCCATCAAATCCGGACTCGTAGATCTCGCATGCTCCACAAAAGTCCCTTCGCATCGCTCGCCTTGCCTCGCATGACACGGGCGCCGTCCTTTCTTTTTTCCCCGAATCGTGCGCGTGCATCAGTAAAGATTTCGTTTACGAATTCCTTGCTGCCAATCACCGCGCCGTCTG
>JBILPN010000021.1:0-13604 GCA_044373865.1 Luteolibacter sp.
TTGGGGAGATGGGGGGCAAGATTTCACCCAAGTCATCGGGGCGACAGGCTTTCACCGCTTTTCCTTCAACAGCGCGACTTTGGATCGTTCTTTTGCGCGGACCGTCTTTCCGGATGTTGGAGCGTTTCTCGCCGCCTATGCGGTTGTTTCAGGAGAAGATTCAGATTCGGACGGCTTGAGCAACGAACTCGAATTTTTGGGGAACACCGATCCAAGCAACGCGGATACGGATGGGGACGGATTGAATGACAATTTGGATCCGCAGCCACTCACAGCAACGCGTGATATCGTATTCAGCGTGAACATGAGTGTGCAGGAGGCCCTTGGAAACTTCGATCCAGCGGTGGATGTCGTGGTGGTTGATTTCTTCACAGGTTCGGCCGGTCAATTGCCGGATCTGGCGCTCACTCCGGAGGGAGATGGCATTTGGACAGGCACATTGGTCGGCGTTGAAGGGCCTGAGAGTGGTCTTTTCGGAACTTACAAGTTTCGGCACAATGCGAACGGAGCCGCAGATGGAGGTTATGAGGGGGCGATTGGCAACCGTGAGTTCAATCTGGGGGCAGCCAACGCCACGCAGACGCTCGGAACCGTGTTTTTCAATGACAACAGCAGCATGCCGCCTGTTGGTGGCTTTGCCGTCTGGTCCGCCACCTACGCCGGCGGCCAAGGTCCAGATCTCGATTACGACGGGGATGGAGTGAAAAATGGCGTCGAGTATTTCATGGGTGAGACGGTCGCAGGCTTTACGGTGAGTCCGGGCATCATAGACGGCGGGGTATCTTGGCCCCGGGACGCCAGTGCAAGTGGCCTGACTTACCAGATTTCGACTTCAGAGGACCTCGTCAGCTGGACGGATGTGACGGCATCCGCCGTTGAGACTGAGGGATTTGTGAGCTACAGTCTGCCCACTGGAGCGGCTAAGCTGTTTGTTCGCCTAGAAGTCCTTGTTGGCTCGCCTCCGGCAGAATAAGGCGCTTGGGCGTGCTGCCCCGTTGCGTTTGCAAGCATCCTGGGTTGGCGGTTCTCCTCCGCTAACCCTCAAATTTTGATTTTTGTTGTGAATTTCTTGACACGAGGCCGAAAAATCTTCTTCTTTCCGGCCCGCGCCTGTCGCAAGGCACCCGTAGCTCAATTGGATAGAGCGTCTGACTACGAATCAGAAGGTTAGGGGTTCGAGTCCCTTCGGGTGTATTCTCCGGAATCACCGCAAAAGCCCTAGTTTCTAGGGTTTTTTTGTGTTCAGATCGAAACACCTCTCTCCGCCGGGGTCCGCCCGATTCCGTCCAAATCCGAAAAAACGGTGCATTTTTGGCAACTATTTATCACCCCCACCAAAGCAAAGGACGATGATTACCCAGTTTTGAGGGGAGATTTCCAAAACTCCAACGAACCACATCATGGTGCTCGACCACCCAGGCCCACAATCATGATGGACACTCCTCGAACTAACGACGAACCTCTCAAAATCCACGAAGCCGTCGTGGTCACAGCCTACATCGTCACGGCCTGTGCCGGTGTGGCGATCGTCTTTACAACTCTGGCATTCTGCGATGCTGCTAGCGGTATCATCAAACGCTTCGCCTGGAAAGGACCTCCCCATGTTTCATGACAAAGACTGTGGAATTTGGCACACTGCCTTCAACTTGTGCGCGAATTTCCTGCAAGCCGCCGCCAAAGCGATTGACCCCATCTGGCCGGGCGGAATGGATTACGTGAAAATCAACGTGCTCCTATTCTGTGTTTTGCTGCCGCTGATCCTGGTGGCGTCACTCGCACTCAACCTCGCCTTCCTGCTGGATTGGCTATGATTCATCGTGTTCCTCACCCAGCAGTTTGCGCACAAACAATCGTGAAGCCAACTGGATCGCCACGAAGCAAGGACACTTCATGGTCGCCATGTTAGAGAGGCGTCTTAAAAATATAGCCGGGGATTCTGGCAGGCATTCGTTTGGTCATCGACAGATAGATCATGGATGCCGAGTGTTTGATCCTCACTTCATCATCCCGAGTCAAGTGTGACGATTGGATCATCCAGCCGAGCGAGCGTTTCACAATTTTGAGTTTCACGCGCCGATGAGGGGGAAGCTGAGCGACATACTCGATGAGTCTCCCCGCGTAACAGCTATCCGCTCAGATCCGCATTTGGAATTGGGAGAGGAAGAGGGGGGAGAGTTTCGGGGGGCGTGAAGGCGCCAGTCCTCGGTGGTGAGGATTTGAGTTTTGGGTGTGGTGGTTGGAAGCAACTGTCGCGTCTGAATCAGATGATCCGCGCGAGGCCTTCGGACCCGCAGGCGTCCCAGAGTTCTTGTAAGTCGGGTGACGGCGCTTTGGAAAAGCCGCCGCTGGTGTATACTAGGGCGATGAGTTCACCATTTTAAATCAGGCAGACGAATGCCGCAGGACTTGAGGGGGCAGGCGGCTTGCTGGCGTGGGTGACGCGCTGTTACGTTGCGGGGGGAGGCTCGGGCGGTGGATTCTCTAGCCGTGCGCGGACTTTTTCGGCGATGCGCTGGACATCGCGGCTGGTGGCAGACGCCTCGTCCATGTGATAGGCTGCGGCTAACTCACGGGTGAGCTGAGCCTCTTCTTCGGGGTTGAGGGTGCCGCCCAAGCGGGTGAGCAAATCAAATGCGTTCATTGGTAAAATTCCTGTTGGTATTCGGCGTGGGATGCGAGTTCGCGGAGTGTGGCCATGGCTTTGTAGATGTTTCGATCCACCATGGCCCGGGTCATTCCTAGATCCTCAGCCACGAACATGGGGGACTGGTGCTTGAGTTTGACCCGCTCGAAGATCTCGAACTGGCGCAGGGGAATCCGGTTGCGCAGATCCTCAACCAGAGTCGCGAGGAGTGAGCGGTGGAAGGCATCGGACTCGGGTGGGGATTCTGCAGGAAGGCTTTCGCGGCTCATCGTTCCTTCATCTGGCAGTGGACGTTGGTTGACCGGGCGCTCTTTCCTTAGCAAATCCACAACCCGCGCGTTGGTTAGGAGGCGGAGGTAGCTGCGCAATCTGCCTTTGTCCTTGTCATAGCGGTATTGGCTCCGGGCGAAGAAGTCGGCAACGGTATTGGCGACGGCGTCCTCGATGAACCCAGACGACGGTTCCTGCCCGCCCGTGTGGTGACGGTAACTGGAGCGGGCGATCACCTCGATTGGCTCATGATAGAGCTCGAGGAAGCGCTTCCATGAAACTTGCCAGTGCGCCTCCTCGCCACCCTCTTTGAGTTTGGATAGTAAATTGATCGAAGTTTGTGGAAATTGCGCGGGCATGATGAGCCGTGAGGTGAATCTGAGGAAAGCCCAGCGGGACTGGATGTCGTGAATGATGGAGGTTGATTTGCCAGACGAGAAGGAAATTATGATAGATCGAGTTTTCCCGACTCTTTCCTGCAGCGTTCCTCTACCGCGTGATGATGTCAAGAAACTGCACTCCGGTTTCAGCAGCGCGGATGTCTCGGTCGGCCTGCCTCTGAATGTTCTCTTGGCGCTGGTATTCGATCAATGCACGGCGGTCGGCGGCGGCTGACTCTCGCTGGGCAGCTTCTTTTTTGCTTTCTCCGCAACTGACAGAGGCAACGGAAAAGACGCTAAGGACGATGAATTTTTTCATATTGGATCTACAAGTTCGATGCTCATGGCCAGTCCATTTCTTTCTGGTGGCCTCAGCTTCTTGTTCGCTGTAGCACCGATAATCTCCCCAAATTTATGGATTATTTTTTGCAGTGCTCGATTTCAATTTGTTTCTTGGAGCGACTGGCAAGCCGCTTTACGCCATTCTACCAGTCGGCAGTGGATTGCATTGCTAGGAGGCGGGCCCACACTGCCCCCGAGGTGCTCGCGCAGAAACAACTCGATGGCGTGATAGACCGCAATTTCCGATTCGGGCTGTGAGAAGCCATGCGCTTCATCAGGCGCGATGAGCAGGTTCACCACTTTATTAGATTTTTTCAAGGCTGCGGCCATGCGTTGGGCGTGGGATGGCGGGATTAAAGTGTCTTTGGCACCATGGTAAATCAGCAGTGGAGCCTTGAATTTAGGAGCATGATGGAGCGGAGAAAGCTCTTCAAGTCGGGCGCGTCCTGCTGCCGTGGAAGGATCGCCAAGCCGGCGGACGGTATCGCCAGCGTAGGGTTGGGACTCAACGGAGAAATGAGTGGTGTAGTCGATTAGGTCGGAGATTCCGAACAGGCAGATTCCCGCCACGTAGCGGTCCGGCGTGAAGGCCAATCCTGCGAGAGCTGCGTAACCGCCGTATGAGCCGCCAAGGATGGCGATCCGGCTTTGATCCGCCTTACGGGTTTTTACGAGGAAATCCACGCCGTCGGTCACGTCGGTTTGCATGACCCCCTTGCCCCACTGTTGGTCGCCGGCATCCATGAAAGCCTTGCCGTAACCGCGTGAGCCGCGGAAGTTCGGTTGGAGGACTGCATAGCCGCGGCTGGCAAGGAATTGGACGCGTCCGTCGTATCCGGGATAGGTTCTCATTCGTGGGCCGCCGTGGGGAAACACCACCAAGGGCCAGGGAGCTGTGCCCGCGCGAGGTGTGGTCAGATAGGCTGGAATGCGGGTGCCGTCGCGGGCGGGGTAGGAGATTTCCTTCGTTTTACACAAACTGGCGGGATTGATCTCCGGATGTTCGTTCCATAATAGACGAAGGTCGTTGATCTCCCGATCATAGAGGTAAACCGTCCCGGGGGCCGAGTTAGAGACACGGCGCAGCAGGCAGCGATTGCGCGTTCTATCCACGGCGAAACAACTCATGGATGAAAATTCCGGCAAGTTGCGCAGCGCCTCCATCAGTTTTGAAAATTCCTGGTCCGTGGCCTGCCAACGAAGTGGGGCTCCTGAAAATCCGACCGCAAGGACATCTCCTCCATGGGAGAGGACTTGCTCGACGTCCACCTTTCCCAGCGGATCGGCTGCCATGGTTTGAGCGTAGCCCGTTCGCGGATCGACCGTTTCAACCCGTGTTAGATCGGAGGCGCGGTTGGTGAGGACGAAAAGTTGCGAGCCATCGGCGGAGGCAGACAGCAGGCGTGCATCGTCCTCGGGTTTTGCTCGGAAGATGACAGTGCCGGGCGAGTGGTGGAAATCGACAATTTCCTTCGCGCCCTCCGCCGTCCAGCGAAGGCCTGCGACGGGCGAACCGCTGCCGTCCCATGCCCAGGTGATGATTTCATGCGAGTTGATGGCAACCCTTTCCGGGGCGTCATGATCGGCAAGCCTCACTCGATAGAGATCCGGGAAAGCCGAGGGGCCTTCAGACAAGCCGACAAGAATGCAAGGTTCTGCGGAATCGACGACACCCTCCAGCCGCATCAACCGTTCCTCATTGGCAAGAACCTGCCGCACCGTGGAGGCCTCCAAATCTCGAAGGTAAAGTCGCGGAGTTCGACTTGGCTGGCGGGTTTGCCAAAGTAGGGAGTGGCTCCCGATCCAGAAGAACGCAGTGACCGCCGTCCCATCGGATAGAGAGACTTTTTTCGGAGCTAGGGACTCTCCGATGGTGACGACCCAGAGGCAGTTTACTCCACGGTGGTCCGGACCAAGATACGCCACTTGATTGCCATCCGGGCTAAGGCACTCGGAAAATCGCGAGGACTCGGCGAAGAAATGCTCTAACGGTGGCAACAGGGAATCCTGTCCGGTGGTAGCCGCCGCAGTTCGGGTGCAGCACCAAAGCATCGCCAGCAGCACCAGAATGCTTGCGGCATTTGTCATGGGCGGAGAAAGTAAAAGGCCGACTCCTCGAAATCAAGGAGTCGACTTGCTCACAGGAGGTCTAGTATGAGATATTGGCTCCGGTTCCTTTGCACACGAAACACTTGGTGTTGCTGCCCTTTGTCCAGCCTGTGCCACCACAGTTAAAGCATTTCAATCCATGGTCACACTTCGAGTTCTCACTCACTTTAAGCATGGAATTGGCGGCGTAGGTGACGCCCACAGAGGCAACGATGGCAGCGGAGGCGATCAGGAGGAATTTTTTCATGAGGTCTGTTTTTCTGTTTGGCTTTTTCTTTTAGTTTGGAATGACCGGCGAACAATCCCCTCAATCGGCCCCGCCGGTTTGAACTACTGAATGCAATCCACCATCCATCCGGGAGGCCGCTTGATGAGGATCAATCGAGTCTCCCCTCTCATTCGGCCCCCTTTGGAAAATCTCCCCTGAAAATGAAATTATTTTTCGGGGAGGGATTTAAGGTAGGCCGCGTAGGCTGGAAAGTCCTTTTGCAACTGGGCGATGGAAAGCAGCCGCTGCGACTTGAGTGCTGAATTCCCCTCAGTGAGGACAAGTGCTTGCTCAGCATCGGCCCGTGCATCGGCGAACCTTCCGAGGATGACTCTCACTCTCGCCCTTTCTGCGAGAGCTTTGGATTTTTCCCGGTTGCTGCGGCTTTCCCTTGTGATGTAGTTGACCAGAAATTCGTCAGCTTTCTGTTCCGCTCCCAAGTGGCACAGCAAGGCGACACGAACTGCCAAATCATCGTTGCCCAACACAAGGAACGCGGGCCGATTTAGCACGGCCGGGTTGATCGCGCGACCGTCCACTGCCCGTTGAAGCAAGAGTCGCGACAGCTGAAATGTTGGCGTTTCAGCGATCCGGGGAACTGCTTGGAATAGGTCGTCCACGAGTTGGAGTGCCATTGGGAAGTCCGGCTCGTTGCTGCTCTCAAGGCAGTCGTAGATCTTGCGGAGGACGTCCTGATGAAGGGAGTTTTCGTCAAATGACATGTAGTCAGAATCGTCGATGTCGTCAGGGTTGTCCGCTCGATAGAAGTTCCCTTGCATGGTGGTAAGAGCTTTGTAGGCGAGAATCCCATCAGCGCGCTGTGCCAATGAGGTCGGAGATCTTGCAGTCGAGTTGCCAGAATCAGGTTTGCGATTGGGCGATGAATCAGCGGAAGGTACCAGCTCGTTAGGGTCTTGCGATGACGAAGAATTTGGCGGTATCAGTGGGGGCGTAGTCACTGTTTCCTGCGGCGATTGATTGACATCAGGTGACCGAATCAGCCTCGGTAGAAAAACCGCCAAAACCACTGCGGCGACGATGCCAACGAGAATCCACGAAGATTTCCCGCTTTCATTCTTGTGCGGAATCTCGGGAGCAGGGAAGCTGAGTGCTGGAACCGACTCTTCTTTTTCCGATGTCAGCGCTCTGGCCATGGCCGAGAAATCCCGATAGCGTTCTGCAATTTTTTCCTCGCTGGCCCGGCGGATGACGGCATGCAGGCGCTTCCACTCCACCCGTTCAGCTTCTGATAGCGAAGCTTCTCCTTGCGGCGGCCAGACGAAGGCGGCGCGCCCGATCCTGTCGGGAGAATTCCCCGTCAGGAGTGCATAGAGCGTGGCGGCAAGGCCATACATGTCCGGGTGTCCGCCGACATACCAAGATGGGGTGGCGTATCCCGGCGTCCCTCTTCTGGTGATTTCGGAAGCATCCGCACCAAGCAGGCTGATGTCGCCGAGGCAGGCTTGTCCGTTGAAAAAGAGGATGTTTTCCGGCTTCACATCACGGTGAACGAGGCCGGAGTCTGACAGGGTTTGCAGTCCCTGAACGATGGGAACTAGCAGAGCGGTGATTTCCCTGCTGGAGAACCAAGTCGGTGCATCAATCCGTTCTTGGATTCTTGTCGCGAGACTGCTAGGCAGCCATGCAGGATCTGATGGGTCGCCCACCATGCAGCCATCGGCCAATGGCATCACGTAATAAAGTCCCGCCTCATTGCGGTTCGCGTGCTCAATGGGCACCAGATTTGGCGATCGCAACTGAGCCGCAGCCTTCCGATAGTGAACCAGCGCTTCGTATTCTTTCTCTAGCCGATCCAGATCATTGGTTGGAATGAATTTGAGCGCCCGGTAATCTCCCATGGCTTCGGATCGGCACAGCCAGACTTCGCCAAATCCCCCGCGGCCAAGAAAACGGATCAATCGGTAGCCATCAAGAATCAGCGAATTGGAAAGATAGGCGCTCATGCAACATGGAGATCTTTTGAAAGCCAAGCGGTTCTGACAACAAGATTGCTACCTCTCGGGCGCAGGCGCGGACTCCGGCGTGGAGCGGTTGCGAAACAACTCCGGCCGGGGGATCGCGGCGAGGAGATCTGAAGAAGCGAATCGTGAATCTCCGAGAAAAGTGCGGAGTTTCTCGATGTGGGGGAGAGGATCTGCGACGAGAGTGGGAAAATCCACCTCCAAGAGTTCAATTCTCGGGCAATGGCGCAAAGTGGCTAGCAGATGGTCGAGATGAGCTTGCTGGGTGGCGATTAGGTGCGCCTTCTCAGACTTCGCCTGCCTTCCGGAGCGTGCGAGCATCTTCCATTGCGAATCCACCACCTGCTCGACAGGGCGCAGCATGAAGATGATTTTATAGCGGTGCATGGAAGGGAGACATGGCAAGAGAGCAGAAATGATTTTGACCACCTTGCCAGCCGCCGTCTCAATGATCTGCGGGTTCTTCTGCAATGATTTGATTTCCTCCCACTCCCAGTAGCCTTGGGGGTTGTCCTCGTCTGCGCAGCGCTTCCCGTCATGCATCAACTCCAAGCCGCCCGCGCGGAGAATTTGCATCATCAAGCTGGTTCCAGAGCGCGGCAGGCCGGAGACAAGAATGAAGTCCAGCGGGGCAACGGTGCCAAGCTCCACAGCGGGCAAGGACGGCTCCGAAGAGCAGAGGGGTGAGTCAGCCCGGCGAGCGGCGGCACGGGCCAGCACTGCGGTGCGCAGATCGGCTAGGCGTGACTGAAGTTCCGTGTGATTTTTGGTCCGGAGGATTCGTGACTGGTAGTCCAGAAGGAGCGCTTCCTCCGTGCGGCCCAAGGCACGACAGACCTGGGCGAGCAAACGTGCGGCAAGTCCATTGTGTGGATTGAGTTGTAGGTGTTTGCGGAGCGCATTGTCAGCGGCAGTCCAGTTTTCTAAGCGCATCAACGCGAGTCCGAGCATGAAATGACAGCGCGGATTGCCAAACTGAAGCCCCACCGCCTCCAAGGCCGCGCTGGCGGCCTCTTCAAACTTTGACTGACGCAGGTGGCAGCGGGCCAGTGTGAGATGAGCGTCCGCACTGCCCGGATCTAACTGCAATAGAGTCGCCGCCGTGGCCTCCGCTTCCGGCCAGCGACGCAGGGCGAGGTAGGCCTCAGCCAAGGAATTGAGCAACTGCGGATGATCCATGGAAGTGGCGCGCGCCGCATCGAGATGCGCAAGTGCCTTGGCGTGATTTCCTCGCTCCAGCTCGATCTTTCCTTGCAGCAGATGTGCCGAATCCTTGCGGCCAATGCTGTCCAGGCAAACCCGGAGAGTTTCCTCTGCCTCATCCAGCAGACCGAGTTGAAATTGGCATTTCGCGAACAATTGTGCGTAATCCGTGCGCTCGGGCTTGACCGCAAAGCAATCTTCTAGCAGCGGAAGCGCCATCTCATCCTTGCCGCCGTAAAGACAGGCACGGGCGAGATTCCACTTGTTCTCGCGCTGGGTTTCACGCGCTGCCTCGCTTTGATCCGACGAAATTTCATCGATGTAACCCAACGCGACAAACTGCTCCAACAGAGTGCGGCTATCCTCCGTGGAGAGCCTGCTGCGAGTGGGCCTAGGGCAGTCCTTCGATTCCCAGCTAGGAATGAACTCCGCCGCCCGCGGCTCGCTGAAGGCCTCGCTTAAGACCCGGCCTTCCATGTCTTGACCAACAGGCAGCCCAAAGTGGTGCAAAACCGTAGGTGCGATATCAAGTAGGCCAGCACCATGGATCAACTCGTCCTGCTTGAAACCGGGCCCATGCGCCATGATCACTCCTTGCGAACGATGCCACACGGTGATGCCCGCCGGGACGCGAGGCGTGAATTTCGGGCGGAGATGGTCGCTATGGAAGCCATGATCCGAGACCAGAACAATCGCGGCGTCTGGCCCTGCCAGCTGGATAAGCCGCTGCAACATCATGTCGTGAGCCTGATAGGTCCGGTTCACGACCTCTTTATACATCGTGAAATCCACCTCCGCGATGCCCTCCATCTTGGGGGGGTGGTAAGGCATGAAGTCGTGGGAAATTTCATCCATCGCACGGAAGTAAACTGCCATGAAATCCCAGTCAGGATCCGTCTCCATCAGATAAGTCGCGGCGCTTTGCACCGAGTATGCTTCCGCCAATTTCTCCGCAAGGGCTTGCAAGCGGCGGTCCGAGCGTTGATCGACCTGATGGGCATTCGGGACGAAGTTGCGGATGACGTCATTGCCAGTCATCTCATGTGGACTGACGCGCAGCTCATTCATCTCCCCTGCAAGTTCGGGCGGCCAGTAGGTGCCGGCCATGGGCGCCGGCCACTCGGAAGGAGGCATGTCGGGCGTCACTCGCTGGAGGTGGCCAAATCCATTTGAAACCATTTTCCCGTGTGCCAATTGTTCACCCTGCGTGGCAAACCAGCCGACGACATGGCTTTTCAGACCCATTTCTCCGAGCATTTCCCAGAGCGTCTTGCTCTGGCGGGTGGCAGCGGAAACCGGCACCACCCCGCCCGTTACGGGATCCACTTCCGTAAATCCCGTCACTCCGTGGTGATAGGCCATTTTTCCCGTGGCGATGGACGTCCATAGCATCGGCGACAACTGAGGCTCAAGAGTTGCGAGATTGCCACTGACGCCACCATCGACCAAGTGCTGCACCCCAGGCAGTTTCCCGGCGTCGAGCAGCGGATGAATGATCTTCCAATCCGCGGAGTCCCAGCCAATGAGCAATAGACGTTTTTTGGGAGGCATCGCGATAAAAATCAGGAGCAGGAGAGTCTCACCGCCACCCAATCGTTAGACTTCAGCGCGAGCCATAGCGTCGATTGAGAGATTTGGCTGTGGTTAGAGGTAGGTTCCTGAATTCCGAACGACTGATGCGCCGCGAGGAGTTCTTCTCAAACTCACCCGACCTGGGAAAGCCGGCGGCGGCGCGCAAGAACACCGACAGCGCCAAGAGCTAACAATCCAAGGCTGGATGGCTCCGGAACCGCATCGATGGCGGCCTTCCCGTCGGAAATACTCAGCGCCGAATCATCGTCATTGCGAGCCATCGCGACGAGATAACCTCCGCCCGCACCGTCAAAATAGAATTGCCCAACAGCCTCAAACGGACCGCTCCCCCCATCGAAGGAAATATTAGCGTAATTTTGATCCGAATTCAACACCGCCCCCTGATTGGTGCTGCCGCCAAGGAGATATTGGCCGTAGCCAAAATTATTGATGAGTGAGTGGTCGGTCCCGTTGGTAAAATAGCCAGAAATTGGGCTGAATGCCGTCCAAGCACTCCCACTGCTGTTCATCAAATAGCGGTTCGCCGGGATTTCATTGAAACCCATATTTCCGATTGCGAATCCAGCGGGAGTTGGCGTCTCAGAGCCAGAGCTTTGCGAGCCTAGGCCATAAAAGGTCACCACCGTCGCGGCATCTGCGTTGCCAGCGAAACATGCCGCCCCAAGGCTGACTGAAAGGTATTTGCCTAAGCGAGTTGTGTTGATTTCAGCTGTCATAACAAATGAGGTGATCGTCCTAAAACCGTAGCCTTAGTCATCTAGTCAGCATTTCAAGTACAATTTTGTGTCGGCACAGGATGATTCTGTCTGTTTCGTTCAATTTGATCGCCCGCACTCTCACCAGGCCCCCCCCCTCGCCATCGAGGACGTAAAAGGCAAGGAAGTGAGACTCGAACTCGCCCGTGAATTGACTGGCTCACTTGCCTATGGATCGTTCTTCGGATCGTGGTCGGCCAAACTTGTGAATGAGTTAGGCTGCTGCTCGAAGCGAACACAGGACATGCTCCCCACCTATGGCCACAACCCCGCATGATTGTAACTGGAATAGGAGGCAACGTCAGAGCGGCGACGGCGGATCAGGAGGTGTGAATGGGGTGAATCAGAACGGATTTGCGTCGATTTCGTCCACGGGTTCGGTGGAGGCTGATCCCTGAGCTGCGCGCTTCTGCTTTTTCTGCACAAGCTCCTCGATTGTCATCACCCGTTCAGGGCGGTCCTTGCCGAACCGTTCGTGATAGAGTCTCTCGATGAACTGCGGCAATGGCGACTTCCACCGCTCCTGGTCGTGATTCGCAAGGCTGCCGAGTTTCTTCGGATTGAGTCCCAACTCTCGCGCCATCTGGATGTGGGCGTGTGACAACCGAAATTTGTTCCGAGCGTCCACCCACACTTGAAGCCGGGGTGCCAGGCGATTCTTGCTAGTTGCCATGTTAGTTCAGTGGATTCTCAGCTCATCCACGGCGGGGAGGGAAGCCCGAATTTAAACTGGAGCGACCCGCCGTTGGATGTTGTTCAGCCTTGTGTGTGCTCAGTCTGGACACCGTCTTAAAGGGATTCAAGTCCCCTGTGTGAAAATGGAAATGAACAGCGATGAATCAATAAACATCAGCAGAAGCCAAGGCGGCACGGGTGACCACGCCTCTGAAAGAAGACTAGGCAAAACCCGCAAGTCAATGGACAAGGATCCGATACAAGCCCGTCCTGGCTGGGTGAGTTGGCACAAGCAAGCGACGAATAGGAGCGCGGCAGTTCATCAAATGTCGTTCGATTTTGCCCGGCAGGTAAATGGGGCGACTGTGCGGGGAAGGACTGCGCTCTTACCTCGGGAGGCCTGTCCCATGAGAGCGCGGCAGGAGTCAGCAGAGGTCATAGGGGTCGGAAAAATGAGCTGGGGGCTGGAAATGCTAACGTTTAAACATTCATCCGCTGCGGCGGAGAGTATGGGGTGGCAAAAGTTGAAACAGATGAGTGGATGGAGCGCGTTCTCGATCTAGTAAATATAGAAATGGTGGGAATGCCCCGGCCGCGCTAGCGGCATCACAAGAAGGCGGAGCCATCCCGGATAGACACAGAAACGGAGTTGAACCCGCATGTCCGGTGGTCTGGCAAGGGGCCGGGCGCAATCCCGTCACCTCGACCCGATTCGCGGTGGCTTTGGAATTTAGCGGGCATGTAGGTCTACGAATGGTGACACAATCAACGCAATCCAGGTAGCACCGAAGAATGCCGTAGAACAGAGGGGGATGATAAAGGCAGTCTTCCAGCGAAGGCTCTCGAATTGAGATGCCTTGCGTATGCCAGCATAGCAAATAACCAATCCAAACATCGACCCTAAGATGAAGAAGCCGGTGGCAGACTGTCCTGCAGTTACGGACTGAATTGGATTGGCTGAGGTTGAGAACTTCTCTTGATACCGGATGATTTGATGTATGCGCGCGAGAACCTCAATTGCTTGGCATATCGCAATTGCTATTCCAGTTATGAGCAATCCAATCATTGGTGCGCTGCGGATCATTTCTTTAAGCGATTAAGCTAGTGACGTCGGTTGACCGACGCCCCCTCGCAGATCCCGGCGTGCGGAATTACCGCAGCGGGCTCCTCAGGAATGGGCGCAGGTGGTGTATTAAAAGTCAGGCTTTTTATAAGAATATCCTTGCACAAGCCTCCTCGGTGAATAAGCTGCTTGCATCATGAGCTTGAATAATCGGAAGCGTTGGATTGCGCCTTGCAGGGATTCGGCGACGAAGCCGTCTTTATATCATTGCGTGTCGCGGATCGTCGGGCGCGACTTTGTGCTGGAGGTGAAGGAGCGTG
>JBILPN010000406.1:0-4018 GCA_044373865.1 Luteolibacter sp.
GTGTCCCTCGTTGATATCAATTTCAAATGCCTTCTTGCCCGACGGCTGGGGCGTGTTGGTCATGATCCAGAATGAATTGTTCGTTCCCTCCGCAGCGGCGTAGCGGTAGCGGCACTCGTAATAGCCGTATTGGAACGCCTGCTTGGTCCAGATGTTGCCCGAGGTCCAATCGTTGCCGCCGCGTTTTTCTTTTTTATTGATCAGCTTGAGCGTGCCCTTGGAGACCTCCGCATTTTCGCGCCAGCGGCTGCTGAGGATGTGAGTGCTGGCCGAGTTTTGGGAGACCCATTTTTCCTCAAGTTTTTGATTTGGGTAGTCGAATTCATCGCTCCACGCGAGCTTCCAGCGCTGCGGGCCGCCGGGCAGCAACGAGCCGGGCGCGGGTGGAGGAGGAGAGGCGTGACCCAGCGCCACGGCGGCGAGAGACAGGAGCAGGGTTTGGGAGAGCGGCGGTTTTGAGGTGCGCATGTGTTGGGAGAATTAAGCTGCCAGCGCCGCACGGCTTTCAGAAAAATGCGCATGAATTCTGCGATTTCGGTATTCCGGCTGCGGCGCGGTGCTTGAGGCGGGGCCGGGATCTCCAAAAAAAAACACCGCCCGGCAGGGTGCCGGACGGTGCGAGTCAAGTTGCTGAGTTGCGGCAGCTTGGAACTGCCGAGTTCCTTAAGCAGGAGCTCCTACGGCACCTGGAATCGGGCCAGGTCCTTCTGGGCGATCTTCTTCAGTGGCTTTCGGCACCGGCTTTTTCTGAAGTTCATCCGGGATCGGTGGTGGCTTGGGTGCGGATGGTGGATTGCGCATTTCCCCGTGGTCGATGATGTCGCGCAGGTGGCTTGCATCGAGGGTTTCAAACTCAAGCAGCGCCTTGGCGATCCGTTCCACCTTGTCGCGATTTTCCGTGAGGACGCGGGTTGCGATGTCGTAGGCATTGTCGATGAACTTCTTGATTTCCTCATCGATGATTTGAGCCGTGCTTTCGCTGTAGTTCGTGCGTCGGCCGCCCATGTCGCCGCGTCCGAGGAAGACTGGTCCATCGCCTTCGCCGTATTCGACCATGCCGAGTTTGTCGCTCATTCCCCATTCGCAGACCATGTGGCGTGCGAGCGCGGTGGCTTGGCGGATGTCGCCGGAGGCACCGTTCGAGACGTCGTCGCTGTGGAAGCCTTCGGCGATGCGGCCGCCCATGGTGACGATGAGATTGGCGAGCGCCTCCTTTTTCTGGGTCGAATACTTGTCTCCGTCAGGCAAATACATCGTCGCGCCGAGGTAAGGGCCGCGTGGGATGATGGTGACTTTGTGAAGCGGGCTGGTGTCCGGGAGGACCATGTTGAGGTAAGCGTGGCCAGCCTCGTGCCAAGCGGTGCCGGTTTTTTCCTTGTCGGACATTGCAAGGCTGCGGCGCTCGCGGCCCCAGCGGACCTTGTCCCGGGCCTCTTCCATTTCGTCGAGCGTCACGGCAGAAAGTCCACGGCGCGCGGCAAGCAGGGCGGATTCATTGATCAGGTTCGCCAGCTCGGCACCGGAAAAGCCCGGGGTGCCCTTGGCGATTTTCGAGAGATCCACTCCGGCGGCGAGTTTGATTTTTTTCACGTGGACGCGGAGGATTTCCTCGCGGCCGTTCACGTCCGGGAGAGAAATCGTGACTTGGCGGTCGAAGCGGCCGGGACGGAGGAGTGCGGGGTCGAGCACGTCCGGGCGGTTGGTTGCGGCGATGATGATGACACCTTCCTGCGTGTCAAAGCCGTCCATTTCCACCAGCAACTGATTGAGCGTCTGCTCGCGTTCGTCGTGTCCGCCGCCCATGCCATGGCCGCGGTGACGGCCGACTGCGTCGATTTCATCGATGAAAATAAGGCAAGGCGCGTGTTTGCGGCCTTGTTCGAACATGTCACGAACGCGGGATGCGCCGACGCCGACGAACATCTCGACAAAGTCCGAGCCGGAGATTGAGAAGAATGGGACATCCGCCTCGCCGGCGATGGCGCGAGCGAGGAGAGTTTTGCCAGTTCCCGGAGAGCCGACCATGAGGACGCCCTTGGGGATGGAGCCGCCGAGTTTTTGGAATTTCTTGGGATCGCGGAGGAAATCCACGATTTCAAAGAGCTCCTCTTTTGCTTCTTGGATCCCAGCGACGTCCTTGAAGGTCACCTTGTTGCGGTCCATCGTGAGCAGGCGAGCCTTGCTTTTTCCGAACGACATCGCGCCGCGGCCGGCGGACTTCATTTGCTGGCGGAAGAGGAAGAAAAGAATGCCGATGATCAGCAGGAAGGGCAGGAAGGTGAAAAGCGCGCTGCTGAGGTAGTCCTTGTTGCGGGCGTAGATCGCCTTGTCCTTGACCAATTTGTTCAGGTCATCGCTCTGAATGGCGGTCGAGACAGGCACCGTGAAAGCGACGGGAGCGGGGACCTTGCCCTCAGCATTGCGCTTGGGTTCCAAAGAATTCACCAGCATGCGAGTTCCGACGATGAGTGCATCGTCCGATCCTGGGGTGGTGAGGACGCGCAGCGGGTTGCCGACTTCGTTGATGTCCACTGCTTTGATGGCAAGCGACTTGCGGAGCTCGGCGAGAGACAAGGTTTCCAGATCGCCTTCGATCGGGCGTTCGGCGGCATTGTCCACCTGCTGGAAGCGGATGTTGTTGCCGAGGAGCTCGTTGATTTCCTCGCGTTGGAGGGCGAAATTCACCAGCACGCGGAAGTCGCGGCGAGGGGCGTCCGATTTGATTTCCTCGAGTTCCGGGGCGATCCAGCCGGTGATGGTCGCGTCAAAAGACGTGTCAGTGGTGATGACCTTGAGCGGGAGTTTCGCGTCGTCCACAATGATGCGGCCCTGATCCCAAGCCAAGCGGAAATCCGCATAGGTCATTGGCCTTGAGGACTTATTGGAGATTGGATTGAAGAATGCAGCGCCGAGGATGAGGCCAGCAACGCTGAGCAGAACGACGAGGCGCCAGTTGAAGCCATTGGCATCGCCCGGATTGCGATTCGGACTGTTGGATGGCGGGGTGGAGTTCGGTGAGTCAGACATGATTAACGATGAAGTCCCTAAGGCTGAGAGACTGCGCAGTGGGAGAGCAGTTGGCTGGGGCCGTGTGGGAGTAAGTGAGAATACTGTAAGGAAGTGAAAAGCAAACCCCTTTTTTGCACCGTTCTTGCGGGTTGCTACGAAGTCTGCCTAGAAATCCGTCGTGGAAACCCCAGTCAGTTCGAAAGCATCGTTTGAAATGTCGCGAAGGCTGCGAGTGCAGCGTTGGCTGCAAGTCATTCCGGGTGTGGGGAGAATCCGCGCCTTGCGGCCGGGTGCGGATGCGCAGGTGGGGGTTTTGGTGGATGCGTTTGCGGCGTTTGCGACCTTGGACGACGAGTTGAGCGCCTTGGAGGCGGATTTGATTTTGGACATGCTGCGGAGTGCCTTTCCGGAGGTGGATCACGGGTGGTTGGGGCGGCGATTGCAGCGGGCGGTGAGGAATCCGCGGCCCTTGCAAGGTTTGGCGGCGGAGTTGAAGGACAGCTACGAGGACGCGGGGAAATTGGCCTTGGGTTTGCAATTGTTCACCTTGGTGGATGCGGCGGGGCGGTCTGAGCGGAACCGGACGAGTTTTGAGATTTTCATGAGGCGCTTGGGTCGGCCTGAGTATGGGGTGGCGATTTTGCGTGAGATGCGTGGGGATGGCGAGGAGGCAACGGATGAGGAATTGCCATTCGAGCGATTGATTTTCGGTCGTGATGGAGCGGACGTGTTGTTGCCGCCGGCGGCGCTTGAGCAGGAATTCCGGGTGTATCGTGCGGATGACTTGATTTTGGTGAGAAACACCGGTTTGGCTCCCTTGTGGATTCGCGGGCGGTCCTTGAATACCGGTTCCTTTTTGCGGATGCGCGAGCGGCAACCGCTGGTGGTGCCGGGTTGGTCGTTGAGCTACGAGGACCTCATGTTTTTCCTCGATGTGAAGCGGACGGGAAATACTCCGGCCATTTACTTGGAGCCCGGGGCGGCCGGCTTTAAGGCCGAGCGGGCACGC
>JBILPN010000407.1:0-3991 GCA_044373865.1 Luteolibacter sp.
TCCGTGAAAGCGCAGTTCGTGGCCACCATTGCGGGAACGCCGCGCTACATGTCCATGCACATGCCCGCCGTGGCCAACCGGGAATATGCCAAGGTGGACAGCCCGCCAATTATTGATGCTCCGAGCCCATACGACACCAAGGTGGCACCCACGCTGGTGGTCCGGCAGATCGGCGAGGCATGGAACAAGGCCTTCGCCACCGTCTATGAGCCGCATTATGGCAGCACCGGCGGCAAGGTGAATCACGTGACCCAGTTGCTCCGCAACGATGTCGTCGTCGGCGTCAAGGTGGAGAGCACGGTGAACGGAAAGAATCTCGTGCAATATGTCATTTCGAATCCGGAAGCGGCTGAAACCTACACCGATGCCGCCGTCGGGCTGTCCTTCACGGGCCGCTTTGGAATCGCCTCGGACAATGGCGATGGCACAACGACGCTCTATCTCGGTGAGGGATCCTCCATCTCTTATCGTGGGAATTCGATGGCGACCGCCAACGGTGCAAGCTCGCAGGCGGAGGCCCGTTTCTCCCCCGGCCAGCCTCCCGCAGTCACTTCCAATACGGCGATGAATGCGAGCACTCCCGGTTCCACCTGGGTTCCGACCGCCGGAGGAAGTTATGACTGGAACAGCACCACCAACTGGAATCCGGCAACCACACCTAACAGCACTGGCATCATCGCGCTCAAAAACATCAACATCACCGGCAACCAAACGGTGAACCTAAACACTCCCGTCACGCTTGGCGAATTGATTGTCGGTGACAGCAGTGGTGGGGAAAACACGCAATTGCAAAAAGGAACCAACGGCTCGCTCTTGTTCGACCAGACGGGCAGCGCCATGGCTTACCTCACCCGCACCTCCGGCGGGACCGGTGACGTCACCTTCAAGGATGATCTAGCTATCACTCTCAACGACAAGTTGACAGTTCGATCGGCCGGTAGCACCGAAAAATCCACCCTAAGCATCGCGGGAAACCTATCAGGCTCCGGCGGCCTAACCAAGGAGGGCGCGGAACTGACCTTGGTCCTTTCCGGCAATAACAGCTACGAAGGAACCACCACGGTGGCCGGGGGGATCCTGAGACTCGACAACGCCGGTGCGCTGCCCGGCGGCAATCTGGAACTCACCGGTGGGGGAATTCTCGGTCTTGGAGCCGGCGACCTCACCGCCCGCACACCAGGCAGCGGCATCAGTCAGATCCAATGGACTGCCGGGGGTGGCTTCGCCGCATTCGGCGGGAATCGCACGGTCTCATTCGGCACTCCGGGGACCTCGATCACTTGGAATGCCACGAATTTCATTGGCAACGGCAATGCGCTGATCCTCGGCCATACGACCGCCGATGCCACATTGATCTGGGACCAGGCCCTGAATTTGTTGAATGGCTCGCGCACCGTCCTGGTCAACGACGGACCTGCCGCCATCGATGCAAAGATAAGCCGTTTCATTACCGGCGGCAGCACCACGGCTGCAAACATCTTTAACAAATCCGGTGCCGGCACCCTCGCACTAACCGCTAACAATTTCCACAACGGCGACACCAACGTGAATGCAGGAACCTTGATGATCGGCGACGGTGGCAGCTCCGGCGGCGTTTCGAATGCGTCCCCTAACATCATCGTGGCGTCTAAAGCAACGCTTGCCGTGAACCGAAGCAACACCCTGATCCAAGGCACGGCCAACCTCATGACAGTCATTTCCGGTGCGGGTGGCTTCGCCCAGCTTGGCTCGGGAACCACTGAGTTCGCGCTGGCGAATGTTTACACCGGGCCGACCACCATCTCCGCCGGCACGCTGAAATTGAATGCCAGCGGCGTCCTTCCGAATACCTCCGCAGTCTCCATCGGCTCTGCCACTCTCAACACGGCGGACGGGGTGGCAGAAACCACCGGCACGCTGGCCGTCACGGGCACCGCCACCATCAACCTCGGCGCGGGCGCAACACTCGTCTTCGCCGACAGCAACCTGCAGGACTGGACCGGCGGCTCGCTCAACATCACCGGTAACTTCGTTGCCGGCTCCTCCATCAAATTCGCCACCAGCGGCGGACTGGAATCCCGCCAGCTTGCCGTCATCAGCGTCAATGGCGGCGGCACCGGCACCTGCACACTCGACCCCAGCGGTTTCCTCATGGTGGGAAGCAGCTCTCCCTATGACACATGGGCGGGCGAACCGGGCTTGCCCTTCGACGGCGACGCCAATGCCGATGGTATCAGCAACGGCATGGCATTCCTGCTCGGCGCATCCGGTCCATCCGCCTCCCTCACCTTGCCCGCCGTCACCCACAGCGGCGGCAATCTGCTGCTGAACTTCAACTGCCTGCCAGTGTCCGCCCGTGGCGGCGCAATCTTTAAGGTGGAGTATGGCACCGACCTTATCGGCTGGACCACCACCACCAACGTGGTGCCGGATGCAGACAACGCGGTTCCTGACAACAACGTAAGCTTCGAGGTGAAAGCGGGGCCAGCAGGACCGCCAGCTCTCAACAGCTTACAGGCAAGCATCAGCTCGGCCGCTGCCACAAGCGGTGGCAAAGTCTTCGCCCGTCTCAAGGCGGTGAAACCTTGACCAAGAACCCGCCAAGCCAAGCCAAGCCAACTAGCGAGCCCGACCCTGTGGTGGCCTGCAAGGCCGCCAACACCGAGATGAAAATCTCAAATTCGCCGTTGGATCGGTCTTTTCAAAAACACAAATCTAGCAGCAATATCCACCTAAAATCCGCAGCTGGAAAGTGGATGATAGTTGCAAGCGCCTAACTTCAGTCCATACAATTCCGTTGGATTGCGATCAAGCCATCTGTGTTTCGCTCGTATGATCGTTGCTTCCAACCTGGGGTCGCAGCGTTTGCCATACAGACAGCAAACACAAAACGCATAACAGCGCCCCCTCGCTCCGGGCCTGTTCAACGAAACGGCGCAGCCGAAGTCCCCGCGATCGCTACGACTTCGCAGCACCCTTGATTGTTCTCCGATCTTTTTATATGCTCTCCGGACCTTTTATTTGGGCCAAGGCGAACCCTTCTTGACCCGTTGTGCAACATTGCTGGCAATGGTCGCGGCAACGGCACATAGGGCCACGAGCAAAGCAGCGTCAATAAAGTATTCGGGAGTTTGGCTTGCCAAGTAGCACAGCAAGAGCACCGGAAGGAAAAGTGCCGATATCACGATCACGATCACCCGACGTTGTGCAATAATTGATGCGATCAAGCAAACGGCGATCAAGCCGAGATAAATTGGCAAGAAACTCAAGCGGATCTCTGAGAACGGGGTGTTGAATGCAATCGCGAACAGCATGAAGGTGGCTATGACAGAGGCGATAATGCCCATGCCAACCGCGATACAAGTGCTGTTGTTCATATCTTGGCAGATTAAGGTAGGGACATCGTTTGCCCGACGCCCCCCCCCTCACAGATCCCGGCGTGCGGAACTACCGCAGCGGGCTCCTCAGGAATGCGCGCAGGTGGAACTTCGATCATGATTGGATTCTTGTTGTTGGATGTTTTCATACGGGGTGCAGCTGGCTTTGTCGAGCGGGCAATGGCAAGGGCTCCTCGACGGTTCTTGACATCGACATCGACATCGGCCAGCACTCCCACGCTGCGACGAACTCAGCGATCGATCCAAAGAGCATCCGCTTCCAGCAAGATGAATTCGCAGCAACCCCGCGGCCTAACGGGCCATCATCCCTCAGCCCAGGGTAAGGCCCTGGATTTACGTCACAGACCTATTGGCGGCCTGTAGGGCCGCGATCCGGGTTGGCGTCGTTCCACGCACACCCCCTATCGCGCACCCTTGGCGCGCAGGATTCCAACGAACCTCGGGCCGCAGCGTTTGCCAGAAAGACAGCAAACACAAAACGCATAAGACCCCCCCCTCGCTCCGGGCTTGTTCAACGAAACCGCGCAGACGAAGTCCCCGCGATCACTACGACTTCGCAGCACCCTTTATTGTTAGCCACCGATTTTCGGAGCAGGCTTGGGTGCCTTCAAAGC
>JBILPN010000558.1:0-3055 GCA_044373865.1 Luteolibacter sp.
GGGTTTCTTGAGCCCGAGGTTACGAATGCTCTCGATGATTTTCTCGAATTTTCGGCGGTCACGCAGACGCGGGTTGACGATCCGGATGCGATCTAACGGGATGAATATGACTTCGTTTTCCATGGCTTGATTTTGGTTTATGAATCTCTTCCAACGTATGCCCTCTCGGCGAGATGGAAGAAATGGCTGAGATCGTCGAAGCGGTAGCCGTCCAGGCAGATGCCGTTCGCTTCGGCAAGGCGGAGTTTCCCGGCGGCCACATCGATGGATGGCAGCAGGTAGTAATCACGAATTGAGTCGTTGGCCGAGGTAAGTCTGGCCGCGATGGTGATGTCTGGCCGTTTGGCCTGATCCAAATTGATGATCCACCGCGAGAAGCCCCCACCGGTATTCAAATGGCGGCATAGGGAAACCGATACCCGGATCTCACCATTGACGCGCAGCACGTTTCGACTGTCGTCCATTTCCACCCCCGCACCCACGCCACGCAAGCTGTCGGCCACTGATCCCACGAGTTCAGGGTGGGTGCTGCGAATCCAACGGTTGATTTCGATGAATCCAAGATCGGCTGGCGGCGTGTATCCGATCCGCGCATAAGCACTGACAAGCGTGCCGAAGCGATGCCTGAAAGCCGCACTCGATGGCAGATCCACCGCCTCGTCGATCAAGACGCTCGTGACTTTCCCATGCAGATCGAAAATATGCTTGAGCGCGGCGAGCATTTCCAGGTCGGTAAAACGACGGCTGCGGGCGAGAATGATGCCCTGCGCCGCTTGGAAAACGTCGGCGTCCACCACACCGGGCCAGGCACCCTCCGCCCGAATCCACTTCTCCGGGGGATTGCGAACATGGCGGCGTTTCAGTTTGAACGAGGTCCGGTGATAGACGTTGTTGCCGATGTATTTCTCGTTGGTGAGGATCTGATGGATGGTGGCGCGGGTCCACTCGCGTCCGAAATCGGTGCGCACACCCCGTGCGTTGAGAATGGCGGCGATCTCCGCTTCGCTGCGGTCTTCCTTCACGAACGCCTGATAGATCCAGCGGATGTCCGCCTGTTCGTCGTCGGGACCCGGGATGAGCACGACCCGGTCGGTCTGAATGCTCTTTTGCTCGCCGTGCGCCAATACGCCTTTCGTCATTCCGGATTGGTCCACAAGCATCCGGCGCAATCCGTATCCCGCGACGCCGCCTTGTTTGTATCCGAGAGTGATCAGGCGGCACGCGCCTTGAAACACTTTGGCGGAAAGCTCGCGGCTGTATTCGCCGGCCATCGCCCGTTTCACTCCTTTGACGATGGTTGAGACGGGGCTCCCATCGTTCTCAAATTGTTCAGCGCAATAGTGCACAGGAATCCCGGCACGGCAGCAGACATATTCGTAATAAGCACCTTCATCGGCGTCCTGGAACCGTCCCCAGCGGCTGATGTCATAAACAAGAATGCAGGTGAAATCGATCTCGCCCGCCTGGACATCGGCAATCATGCGGGAGAGGGAATCGCGGCCCTGGATATTGAGTCCGCTCTTCCCTTCGTCCGAATAGGTTTTGACGATGTCGAGATTTCGGCGGGCCGCATATTCCTGGATGACATCCATCTGGTTGTTCGTGGAATACTGTTGGTGTTCCGTGGACATCCGGACGTAGGCCGCCGCATTGGCTCTTGGAAAATCATTCTCGGGGGTGGGTTCTGGTATAGTCATGAGCTTTGGCCTTGGATGGATTGCTGTCCGGACCGCTGTCCCGAATGCGGGCATCGTTCCGACACGGGACACGTCACATTTGAGTGCCCTCGCCGCTCGATGCTGTGGTCGCGACCGAAGTCGTGGATGATCAAAGCCATGGGTTGGTTCCAGGATCGTCGTCATGTCCGTGCGGCAAGGTTGGGGGAGCCCTGCCATAAGGAAACACCTCAGTTGTGTGGACCGGGAGCCTTCCAGCAGGATGATGACACTGATAGATTCCGAACACGGTCACGCCCACATCGCCCGCCAGCCGTGCTGTGAGAATACGGGCACCGCCGAAATAGCCGCAGATTTCGCCCCAAACTTCCACGGCGGCTTGTGGCAGTTCAGCCAGTCCGTATGCCGATGACAATACGCTCGTTGTCCAGGGTAGCCGTTCGTCAAACCGCCGTTGGTAGACTTCTAGCAAGTCGGCCCATGCATCCACTGCCTCACCACATTTCGAACCACCAAGGTATTGCTCCACCGTGTCGGTCGCGACGAGTCTGTAGGGTTGTGCGAAATCCGGGAGCATGCTCGTGGAAAGACGGCAAGCGTGGCACCGGAACCGGCGGACACTGACCAGCGTGGTTTTCCGCCGAGCGGATGACGACACCCATCGGCTGTAATAGCCGAGCGCCCGCAGGGTGCGGGATTTCCTGCAATTCGGACACGCCTTCGGTCGGCACACCTTCAAATGGGCGTCGCTCCGCACGTAATCTTCCGGATCGCCATTGAATGCGAAGATCACCTGCATGGTTCGCTGGATTCATGGGTTTTTACCGCCCTGCTCCCTGTAGATTGCGGGGACTCTACCAAATCGCAGCCGATCCAGCGAGTCAAAGTATCAGGTGTCGCGGTTGTTTCGGGGGGATGCTCCGTCCATTAAATATTGATCTCTGGCGTCTGGTATGGGGCACAAGGCCAGCAGATCATTACCCGCTCCATCAACCCACCCGCATCTGCTCAAGCGCGGTGTCCAACTCGGATTTTCGAAATCGAACGGCACGGCCGATTTTGAAGTAGGGGACCAGTCCGGCCATGCGCCAGCAATAGAGGTTGCGTTTGCTCACGTTGAGGTAGGCGCATGTTTGTTCTTCGGTCAGCAGGGCGGCGTGGTCTTCGGTGCGCGGCGTGGATGGGTGCGTGTCCATGCCCGGTGATGCCGTGTCAACCAGTGTTCCGGGAGGTGCTCATAGTTTCCATAAGTCATTGATGCTTGGTGACAAATGGTGACAAATCACCGTCCCGTTGTTGCTCAAATCTGCTCCTATAGGGATTGCCCGGAGATGGAAAAACCGGGAATCCACAAGCATCAGACCGTATGCAACTACATG
>JBILPN010000408.1:0-3976 GCA_044373865.1 Luteolibacter sp.
CTGCCCTCCCGCCGCCAACACGCGCCGCCGCATCGAGGCCATGAACCGCGCCGGATTCAAATGACAATCCTGCGAGAAATGCACCGCTCCCGCGACATTCATCGTCACCCCGGGATCGAGCACCGCCGCCGCTGCACCATCTAACACGTCTGCAACCAGACCGATCTCCCGCGCCTCGTGCGCCACCTCTGCCTCCTCATCCAAGCCCTTCTGCGTCTTGCACAGCATCAACAAGCCCTGCGTCACCAAACCAAAATCCTCATCCTCCGCAAGTTCGGCAAACAGACGCCGACTCTCTAAGTTCAAATCCCGCAGCAAATTCCGCGAATCCGCGACGTGACGCGGTGTCGAATTCTGATAGAATAAATACCCCCACCGCAGCAATTCCAAACTCAAACGCGGCCGCACATAGAACGGACTTTCCGGGTGGAACATCCATCGCAAGCCCTTCGCCATCATGCCCGGTGCCGCCAAGGGAATGAAGTGGCTCGGCACGATCATCCCAGCATTCCCCATCGAACAATTGTCTGCACCCGCCGCCTCACGCTCCAGAATCGTAACGGAAAATCCCCGCTTGAGTGCATAGTATGCACTGCAAAGCCCGATCACGCCCCCACCGACGATCACCACACGATCTGTTTCCATGACCCCGATGCTAGCGCATTCGTCTTGCCCGGGAATCGAGAAATCCCTGCGGAAACCGCACGATCACTGAAGCGGCGCAAGCAATCTCGCCGCACGGCACGCCACACGGAAAAGAAAGGATTTCTCGGTGAAATCCTCAACTCGCGCCTCACGCGAATTTGCAAAATCTCGCAGCAACATCTCACGAACCTCCACCACAAACGCCGGGTCCGGGGAAAATCCCGTGATCTCAAAATTCAACCGAAACGAGCGGTTGTCCAAATTCGCCGTCCCCACCGCTGCCAAGCGATCATCAATCAACATGACCTTCTGATGCAAAAATCCGCGGGAATACCAAAACAACTTCACCCCGAAGGGAATCGACTGCTCGAAGTAAGAAAACGCCGACAACCAAACTAACAATTGATCCGGCCGCTCGGGAAGGAGAATCCGCACATCCACCCCGCGAATCGCCGCCGCCTGCAAGGCCGTGATCACGCCGTCATCCGGCACAAAATACGGCGAGGTGATCCAAAGTTTCTCCCGCGCGGAATTCGCCGCCTCCGCCACCACCAGAAGCCATGAGTCCAGCGGATCCGCCGGCCCGGTCGGGATGACTGCCGCAATTTGATCCGCCGCCTCAGCTTGAGTTTTCCACTGCAAATCCGGCACTTCATTCGACGCCCAAAACCAATCCTCCAAGAACACAAGTTGCACCGCCTGCACCACCGGACCCTCCATTTTCAAATGAGTATCACGCCACTCACCAAAGCGCTGATCACGTCCCAAGTATTCGTCACCAACGTTCAAACCGCCAATAAACGCGGCCTTTCCATCACTAACAACAATTTTCCGGTGATTGCGGAAATTCAACTGAAGCCGCGACCACCAAAAACGGTTGATCCCAAACGGACGACATTGAATGCCCGCATCCCTCATCGCCTTGAGGTAACGCCGGGGCAACTTGTGCGAACCAATCTCATCAAACAGAAAGTAAACCCGCACACCCGCACGCGCCTTGTCAATCAAGGCCTGCTGAAAGCGGGTCCCCAGCCTGTCGTTCTTCACAATGAAAAAATTCACGCAAATGTCATGCTCCGCAGCTTGAATCGCCTCAAAGATCCGCTCAAATGCACGCTCGCCATCAATCAGCAATTCCAAACGATTCCCACGCGTGAACGGCAATCCACCCAAAAATTGTGCCGCCCGCTCGAAGGCGTCATCCTCGGGAATATCCACCTGATAGCTCGCCAGCCGCTCGCGCATGCCCGCGGCAAGTTTCCCCAGATTGCTATCCATTTCCCGGCGTCCGCTGATCTCACGGGAAAACCGCGTGCGCCCTAACATCCAATACAGCGGAATCGCAACGAAGGGCACCGTGAGCAGCGAGATCACCCAGGCGACGGTGCCTTGCGAGGTCCGCACATTCATCAGCGCGTGCAACACATGCAAAATGCCCACACCGTAGAACACGATCAACATCACAAGCCCCAGCCACGTATTAAACTCAAAATTCGGGAACCACATGATTTGCTAGGTTGGGTGGGGCAGCGGATTGTTAGCGATCACGCCCGCGGGATGAGATGGAAAAAGTGCCACCTTAGCTCTTCTTCATAACTGGTTCTCGCTGGATAGAGAAACGGCTGATTGTGATTCTTCAAGCCTTGGTTGAGCCTTTCCGGCGGCAGCAGGCCAAGCAACTCGTCGATCATTGCGTGGATCCCGGCTGGGTCGCGCAGGCGGATTCTACGACCTTGATAGAAAAACATCGTCATTTCATTCACTGCCAGCCTCAAGCGGTTAGGGCTAGCCCAAAAGAAGAAGTCTAGGCGGAACTCCACGCCAGTTTGCGCGACGAAGCCACCCGCCATGAAAACCAAGTCCGTGAGCGGCCGCGTCTGCTTGCGCCCCATGGCATCGGCAAACACGAGCACCTCGCCGATGAGCTCCACCGCTTGCACCGTGAATGGCTCATGCAGCTGTGGCAGAGCCGCATCCGCCACCACATCGGTTGGAAAATCCCAGCGCCGCAGCTCCGCTTGGAAAGCACTGGCCTCCGCCAGTGGAAGGCCGGAAATGAGGATGCCAAACAGGTCACGCTCCATTCGCGCGCAGTCCGCACGCGCCACCGAACCCGCAACCGTCGAGGCTTCTTCCAGCGCCCTGCGATCGATGCGTTGGTCCAAGGATACTTGCAACAAACTGTAGGTGGACATGATGGCGGCGACTTGACTTCGAATTACCCGGAATTTCCAAACACAGCTTGCACGCGCAAGCCGCCGCTTGGAAAGCACCAAACACAATCCTGCGCGCACCGAGAAACCAGCTTGGCGCGCCTCGCCTGCTGTGCTTGTTTCCTCTCAACTCATCCCGATTCCATTCCTCATGCCTGACCTCCGCAACTGCGCCGCCTCGCTCGGCATCGGGACCATCCAGCGCCACATTTTCCTCTGCGCGGACCAGACGGACGCCAAATGCTGCGCAAAGGACGACGGCCTGGCGTCTTGGGAATTCCTCAAACACCGCCTCAAGGAACTCGGCCTCGCCGCCGCCCAACATTCCAGCGTGTTCCGCACCAAGGCGAACTGCCTCCGCGTCTGCCAACAAGGACCGGTGGCCGTGGTTTACCCGGAAGGCGTCTGGTATCACTCCTGCACCCCGGAAACTCTTGAAAAAATCATTCAGGACCACCTCATCGGCGGACGCATCGTCACAGAGTTTGCTTTTGCCGAAAATGACCTCAAGAATTCGCCGTGAACCCCGCCCTTGAAACCTTGCTGCTCGCCTTCGGGCCGGAATCCGGGCTCGCCATCCCTCAACGCGCGCTTTTCCTCGGCGCAGAACCCCACCCTGCCCTACACGAGTGGCCGGAAATCATCGGCTGGCAACCGCTCAAACCACTCGCAAGCGCGTGGGAAAACGCGGGGTTCCAACGTCTCGACTCTCCCGGTGATGGCCTATGGCCACTGGTCTTGGTGCTCCCCGGAAAATCCCGGGACGAGGCGCTCGCGGCCTTCGCCACCGCGCGAGACCGCCTCGCTCCCGGCGGGCGCATCCTCGCCGCAATGCCTAACACCGCCGGCGCGGGCCGCTTTGAAAAGGAACTCTCTCACGCCGCTGGTAACATCGAATCCATCCAAAAAAACAAGTGCCGCGCCTTCCACGCCGTTCCTAACGAACATTCCAACGCGGCGGTGTTCGACGAATGGCGCCACCTTGGCGAAATCCACAAGATTTCCGGATTCTCCGTGCAGGCTGGCGTGTTCAGCAGCGCGCACATCGATCCCGGCTCGCAGTTGCTAGCCGATCATCTGCCTGCACACCTCCACGGACAAGTCGCGGATCTGGGTGC
>JBILPN010000409.1:0-3972 GCA_044373865.1 Luteolibacter sp.
GCGCCTTTGTGCGTATTCATGGGGTATTCTGGGTTAGTGGTTTTCTGGTGTTTCGCATGTTGACACACCGTTGACGGTCAAAAAGTTGGAAATCCGTTGGAAACCGGACGTTTTTCGGGTCTACACCAAAGTTTGGGGGCAGGGCGTTTTTATGGAGTTTCAGGTCAGTGGTTGATTTTTGGTTTTCATCCGCATTGAGCGATGACGCGAAGGCGGTAGTTCTCGAAATTCCTGAAGCCATACGCGCGACGTTGGATCAGCTTCATCTTGCGGTGGAACCCTTCGGTAATCCCGTTGTTGCGTGCGAACCGCCACATGCAGGCGATGGGTTCTATCCAGTTCTCCAAGGTGTTTGCGAGCGTTTGCAAGGGCGCTGCCTGGTTCTCTCTCAGGTGCCGGATGCTTGCCAGCAGACTGCCGATGTGTTCCTTGCATTGTTTTTTGCTCTGGAGTTTGTGGTTCATGAGTTCGCGCAACCGGTGCATTTTCTCGTGCAGGGTTTTAAGGATCGGATGGGCAGCGAAGAGCTTTTCGAGCCGTGACCGCTGCTCCTCCGTGAGCTTCTCCGGGGCCTTGCGCAACGCGGCGAGATTTCCCCGATGATTCTTGAGATGGACCACCAAGAGGCGCGCCAGCTGCATGAAGTGGTGCTGAATCACACGCACGACATGGAAGCGGTCGGCCACGATCCGCGCCTTGGGAAAATACCGCCGGATCATGCTGCGGTAGGGGCTGGAAAGATCGATGCAGACGACCTTTACGCGTTCTCTTCCCTTGAGTTTGCCAAGGAATTCGGCGAGGTCCGCCTCGCGTTTTCCCGGACGGACGTCGAAGATCCGTCGGTTTTTCAGGTCGCAGAAGGTCGTGGAAAAGCGCTGGCGTTTGTGGAGGGTGTGCTCGTCGATGCCGAGGTAGCGCGGACAATCTAGGGAGAGGCGTTCGGATGCCTTGCGGGCGGTAAATTGCTGATAGATGCGTGCGACGGTGGCTTGGCCGAGGGATTGGTTGGCGGCGAGGGTTTTGGCACAGATGCCGTCTTGATGAAACTGGTAGATCATCTCCCTGAAGGGTTCGGAGCTGTGCCGCCCGGGCAGGATGCCGGGAAGCTTGGGAATGAAGCTTTTCTGACACGAAAGGCATAGAAACCTGTGCGTGTGGACGATGAGGCACGTCGCTTCCTTGAAGCAGTCGAGGTGTCGGACCTTGCGCTGGTAGCGACCCTTACTCTGGAGCCGTGTGGCTCCGCAACGGGGACAGCATTTGGGCAAGACTCCGGGCTCAAGCTGGACATGGAGGGCGGATGGGGTAGATTCAAAGCCTTGAAGGGGGTGGTATCCCTTCAGGCCTATATTTAGGTTCACAAACATCGGGGGCATGGTGGCAGTTTTGCCTCATGCCCCCAATCTTTGATGAAGAGCCAAGATTCCCCGTGATGCCGAGCCCTGTAGGGGCGCACTAACGGGTGGATTGGCAACCGCAAAATCTCTCGCCCCTTCAGGGCTAAATATTCTTTGTGATCCTGACCCAAGGCGATGCCCTGGGCTGGTATGATACACCCCGTTGGGGCTGAAGATTTGATATCAATCTCCCCATTCGGAATTCGAAACTCGGCATTCGGATTTCGTCATTCTCCTCACGCACCGCCCCTTCAGGGTTCCAATTCTTCATGGCCACGGGCCCGGTCCATACCAGCCTAGGGCAACGCACTAGGAAAAGTTTCGGCGAATAAGGACAAGGATATAGCTGATAAAATGGCGATAAAAACCAAGATTCCGCGAATTCCCGCTAGACAGTCAAATCGTTTGGTCATGATCTTCGAAAAGAGAACAATCTCAGTTTAAAACAGGGACTCTCCGCGATGCACTCCAACTTAGATTTCGCAGCGAAACTTCCGTTTATCAACTCCACAAAGCCGAGATCACGCACCACGAATCATCGTCTGGAAACAGGCAGTAAGTTCATCAAAAAGTATTAGAAAAAGTTATGGTGCGGTGATACGAAGCCGGATGAAGCGCCGGAGTTGCGGACCCGCGGATTTCACCGAATCGCTCACCGTCACCGGCCCCGCGACATTGGCGGCCCCGGTTGAAGTCCAGATGGTGTTCCATGGCTGCGTAAAGTCGTCAGTGGACTCGACGGCATAAAGAAGCTGCGGATCGGCAATGCGAGTGAACGTGATTGCGAGGTGCTCGTCAGCATCTCCTTCGGCGAGGACAAGTTCGGTTGAAATCGCGGGCACGGAAGCAGCCAGCGCGGGGCTGGAGTCGAGCGCGTATTCGAGCAGGTTTTCATAGCCATCCAAGTCAGGATCCGCGTTGTCAGCGGCATTTCCGGTGTTATCATTGCCGCCGAAATTTACTTGCCGCCATGCCTGCCGCGGGGTCAGGAAGCTGATATTGTCGAAGACTGCAATGGCACTGCTATTGCCAGTGCGGGGGGCGACGGCAAACCCGACAGTTAGACCATCCCCACCGAGGAGGTTGATTCGGGAAGAACCCAGTGTGATCCACGTGGCGCCATCTTCTGAATGATAGCACGTGAAGCTGTCGCCCTGCCGAACAAGACGGATCCACTCCGGAATTCCCCTGCCAGTCGAGGAGGCGCTGAAGAAGTTCACATTGCTTGTGCCGCCACTGGTGGCAGTTTTGTGCTGCGCCCAGACATCGCCCTTGCGGAGCAGATAGGTGGCACTGTAGCGGGAGCCTGCGTTAGTCGTTTCCCGGAGAATGATGCCGGCCTTGGCGGAGGAGTCGGTGGAGGTGAAGGACGCGAGCCGGGCGGTGAAAATACCGTCACCGGACCATGGCTGGGAGACATAGGTGAACGAGTCGTTGTTGCCGGTCCACATGTCACCAGTGGTGCCGCCGGAAGAACTTCCACCGGAGCCGGTGATTTCCAATGAATGGCGACTCGGACTGGTAACACTTCCTCCAGACACACCAGCGAAAGGCTGAATCTGCTGGATGCTCCAAGGTGCGGCTAACACTGGCGCAGTGACCGTGATGGTGAAAGTCGCCGTGCTCGGATTTCCAACGGCGTCGCTGGCGGTGACGGTGACAAGAGTGGCTCCGATGGGAAACAAGGAACCAGAAGCGGGACTGACAGTGGCCACGGCATTGCCAGAAACGGCGTCCACAGCACTGACCTCGAAGGTGACATTGGCTCCAGCAGATGCAGAACCCTCGACTGTTAGGTCTCCAGGAGTGGTGATGACCGGACCAGTGATATCGGGCAAAAAGTCGGGGCCGTAGAGTTTGAGCTCGGCGAGTTGGAGGAAATCGGGATCACCGGAGTTGGCGGTGACTTCCAATCGATGGAACCTGAAAGCGGCGTTGTTGATGAAGCCAAAATTCAAAGTCTGGCCGCGACTTGAAAACACCTGATTTACGCGCGAGTCCAACAGCACCCAGGTGAGACCATCGTAAGAACCGAACAGCTGCCAATCCCGTGGATCACGGGTGGGTGAGTCGGCGGAACTGACGAGCGCATAGCCAGTCAGGCGGAAAGCGGCGTTGTCAGCGAATTGATAGCTGATCGTGCCATTGGGATTTCCGCTTGCTGTTTGCCACGATGTGGCGAGGTCGTTGTCAAAGGCAAGTGCAGGCGCAGTGGCGGAGGAACTTGCCGTGCCGACGCCACCCGAGGGAGCAAAGGTCATGGCCCGGGTGGTGGTGGAATTCGACTGCTCGGCCCAGTGGCTGCCCGCAGAATTCTCCGCATGGAAACGAAAATAGTAGCGTGTTACCGGAGTGAGATTGGTGGGTGTGTGGGTGATCTGACCGGAACGCCGCTGACCGAGCACGGCAACGTTCTGCCACGCAGCGGAATCAGCGCCTCCGTCGGTGGTCCCCCAGTAAACGCGGACGGTGGCATTCGCATCGAACTGTGGATAGACGAGTGTGCCGATGAAGCTTGCGGTGTTAGAGCCCAACGCAGTTGCAGAACCGGTAACGATGAAAGGTGACCAAACGG